>JAFPYA010000074.1 GCA_017412445.1 Clostridia bacterium | reverse complement strand
GAATTGAAGACGGCGCTGGAGAATGACCGCCTGGCCTTTGGCGCCTACATAAGCGCGTACAAGGCCAGACTCAAGGCCTCCGGCGCGAGCGACGATGAGATATTCGAGGCGCTGACGGACGCGCTGACGGATCGCGTGTGCGAGCTTTGCTACACTCAGGGCCACGCACCCGAAGCGCGCACGGACATCGCCGGCGAGGATACGCCCGTTATAAACCGCAGGAACACCGCGGCCTGCACAGTCGCGCTCGACGACTCCGAGGCCAAATACGTCCTCAAGAGTGTCAACGTCTGCGACAGGCAGATGCCCTTGCTCATGGCGACGGGCCGCCTGTTCACCGCGGCAAACAGTGACGAGGCCCTGATTGCCGCCTGGGACAAGGCCGCTGCGTACTGGCAGGGCGACCTCGATGGCGAATACAAGACCCTGATTGACAAGGCTGACCCGCTCGAAAGGCACCACCTGCTCACCGAGAAGGCCGCGCTGCTGGCGGTCATAAAGAACAGAAGAGCCCTGTATGACGCCTACTACGCAGACGAGCTCATAAGCGCACAGCTGACCGCACGCCTCATACAGCAAAGCGCTATGAGCCTGTGCAAATAAGCGTTTCTCCCGGGTAAACGCGCGCTTACCCCCGCGCGATAAACCTTAAACCACATAAGCCGTCGGCGTCAGTAAACGCCGGCGGCTTTCTCATCTGCGGCTCAAAGCCAATTGACTGTGAATTATCTGCCGTCTCTCATCCGGCATTCCCAATGCCAAGCAACTCTCTCAGCCATGCTCGACGCCTTAATGGCTTCCCCCAAAAAAGCAAGATAAAACGGCGCGGGAGGCATACGATCTATGCTCCCGCGCCGCTGTTTTGCTTACGGCGCGAATGAGTCGCGCCCTAGGGTGCTTATTGCAGCTTTACCGAGCCGTTGGATATCATGCGGCCGTTTTCGCGGCTGAAAAGCATGATGTTGTCGCCCGAGAAGGAGAGGCGCACCTTCTGACCGATTTTGTACACTACGCCGCCGAACACCACGGCGGTGAGCAGGAAATTGCCCACGCGTATGCGCACGGTAGTCTCCATGCCTGTGGGCATGGCGCTGAACACTTCGCCCTCAACCGCACCGTCGTCGCCGATGTGGATGAATTCAGGGCGCACGCCCAGTACAAAATCGTTTCGGGTGGGCGCGGGACGCTCATCGCCCTCGTCCTCCACCTTTGCGATATTGTAGTTGAAAACGGTATCCTTGTTGGTCTTCTCCACGTAGCCGGGCAGCTTGGCCTTGGCCTGCTTGGCAGCGCGGAGCTCGGCCTGCGCCTTATCGTCATCAGCGTACCAGTTGCTAACCTTAAGGCCGCCTCTGGGAGTAAACGCGGCGTTTACTCCGTTTAATATGCTCAGGTTCAGGTCAGAGCCGCTCTGACTGCCCGTAGCCTCGATGAAGTTTACCGCGGGATTGCCCACGAAGTCCGCCACGAAGAGGTTGTTGGGCTTGTTGTACACCGTCAGCGGCTCATCGTACTGTTGCAATACGCCGTTGTCTATCAGGCATATGCGGGTTGCAAGGGTCATGGCCTCCATCTGGTCGTGGGTCACGTACACAAAGGTGGAGCCTGTGGACAGGTGCAGGCGCTGAAGCTCAGAGCGCATTTCAAGGCGCAGCTTGGCATCCAGATTGCTCAGCGGTTCGTCCATCAGCAGCACGCGGGGTCCCGGAGCAAGCGTGCGGGCGATGGCCACGCGCTGCTGCTGGCCGCCCGACAGCTCGCTGGGATAGCGGTTCATAAACTGGCCTATTTTTACGATGGCGCTCACACGTTCCACGACGCGCTTGATTTCGTCCTTCTTCAGCTTGCGCGACGGTTCCTTGCCGGTGGGATCGAACTCCACCTCGCCCCGTTCGTTGACGTGCGCGCCGGGTTCGTTTATGTTCGACAGGCCAAAGGCGATGTTCTGGTACACCGTCATGTTGGGCCACAGCGCGTAGTTCTGGAACAGGAAGCCCACGCGGCGCTTGTTCGGCGGCACGTTTATGCCCAGTTCGCTGTCGAACACGGGTACACCGTCGATGGTAATGCGGCCCTCGGTAGGCGTTTC
>JAFPYA010000073.1 GCA_017412445.1 Clostridia bacterium | reverse complement strand
GGCGCAGGTGTTCCTCTCCACGCCGGGCTCGGTGCAGGTGGGTTCCTTTATTACCTCCCAATCATCCGGCGGGTAGTAATGTCCCAGCGCCGGCAGCACACGGTCGCGCGTTTGCTGGCAGATGCTGCAATACTCTACTGCCATGCCCGCCTCCGTGCAGGTTGGTTCTGTTCGATCCATGGCCACCCAATTATGGGTGTGCTCGACATAGCTCGCCGTCGCCTGCGCGCTCGCGCACATGAGCACGAGCATCAGCGCCAGTATAAAGCAGACTGTGCGTTTCATAAGTGCCTCCTCCTTGATGATATATTTCGGATGCTCACATAATAACAAAAACGGGGCGAATTTGCCCCGTCACAAATGACAGTTTTAACGCATGAAGCCCACAATTCAGTCCATACCAGGTACGGCGATGCCGCTTTGAACCGCCCGAACCGCAAGCTCCGTGCGGGAACAAAGGCCGGTCTTGCTCAAAAGGTTGTTCACGTGAAAGCGCACCGTGGTCACGCTCAGAAACAGCCTTGCGGCGATTTCACGGTCGGTCAGACCCTCCGAGAGCAGGCGCAGCACCTCGAGCTCGCGAGGAGTGAATTCGTCGCTGCCCACCATCCCCAGCTGCGTTTTTGGCGGGCGATCCGGAAACACGTGCTCGCCCGCCATCGTGCGGTCCATGATTTCGAGCATGGGCACTGCCTGCGCCTCCTTGTACCAGAAGCTGTCCACGCCTATGCGCCTGGCGCGGCTTAAAAACAGGCTGTCAGGCATGGAGGTCACCACGATTATCTTTATTTCGGGGTAGGATTTTTTGATCCTCTGCGCGGTGTCCAGCCCGTTTGAGCCGTCGTTCATCACCACGTCCATAAGCACCAGATCCACGTTGCCCGCGGCGCAGTAGCTGTCGGCGTAGCGCGCGGTATTCACCGAGGCAGCGAGCTCGTACCTGTCCGAGGACGCGATAAAGCTTTCAAACAGCTGCCGTGAAATGGTCTGGTCGTCTACCACCAGCACTCTGAAGGGCATACGGATACCTCCTTTGGTCAGATAAATGCGTTGGGGCGCGGCTTTCAGTTTTCGGCTTTCCCCTTCTGAAGCTCGACTGTAAGCTCGAAGGCGGGGTCGGTTTCGATTTTCATGCTTCCGCCCGCGTCCTCCACCATGCGGCGAAGAGACAAAAGCCCGCCCGTTTCACGTATGGGCGAATCGGGCTTAAGGCCGTTGTTTGTGAATACGGCCCTGAGCCTTCCCGGGCTTTCGCTTATTGAGACCTGCAGCCTGTCCCCGTGAGCGTGGCGGAGGGTATTTGTGACGCACTCGTGAATCGCCGTGGCGAGTATGCGCTTTAACGGCTCCTCCCCGGGGAGAACGCCGGTGATTTCAAGCTGAAGCCCGAGGTTTTGAGCCGTCCGCATAAGCAGCTCGTATTCGTCCGCCGCGCTTGCCTGCGTGCCCGCCTGCAAAAACGACAGGTTCAGGCGCAGCCTCTCCATAAGTGCCCTGCGCTCCTCCTGTTCGCCGCCGACGGCGATCAGCCGCTTTATGGCAAGGAGATTTGTGCCCAGCTCGTCGTGTATTTTCACGCGGGTGTTCAGCATTTCCCTCTCGGCGGTAAGTGCGACGATTTCACGGTTGACTTGCTTTAAGCGCTCCTCAAGCGCGGCCAGATCCGCCCGCATGCGCTCGAGCCTTTGCGTCTGGCGGTATACCTCGCTCACGTTCAGCGAAAGCAGCATATGCACCTCGCGCTTTTCAAACAAAAGCGGGTAGACGGTGGTTTTCCACGCGCTGCCGTCTGGCAGGGCGTATACGGCCTCGCCCTCAAGGGGTATGCGCGTGCAGCCCTGCGGTAAAGGGCCGCTCAGCAGCGTATTGCAAAACGCCTCGCCATTTACTGGCTCCTCCCCCGTCACCGCGAGGCTGAGCGCGCTCATCGACGCGTTACAAAGCAGTATCTGACCGCCCGGCGCAAAGCACAGCATCCCCGCAGGCAGGCTGTCCATGGCCTCCTTGACTGACATCGGGGTCACGCGGCGCCTTTCATAGAGGTATACGCGCCAAAGGCCGACCGTAAGCGTGATTGACGCTATGGCACAGAGCACAGCAATCGCCCACATGGGAAGCCTGAGCGCAGAGAGTCCTGTTTGCGCGTGGCTCCCGCCGAGCAGCCGCCCCGCCAGATACTGTTCAAGCGCGTAGCACAGCGCGCTGAGGCCGAGGGACAGGCAAAACAGCGCGCGCCGCTTCTGCATCAGCAGCATGGCTGAGAGCGGTACGCTCGCAAAAAACATAAATACGCTTAAAACCGCCGTCAAGTGCATCATGAGCCGCCTCCCGAGGTAAAGCGGAGGACAACGATGACGTCGCGTCCGTCCTTTTCCACGCTTTCATGGCAGCGGGTAAGGCCGGTGTCTATGTCCACGGGCGCTTCGTAATAAAACGCCTCCGCGGTAAGCATCACGCGAAGGCCGATTTCGTCCGCGCCCGCACGAAGGGCGACCGCGACATCGGTTGCGCACTCCATGCAGCTTTCAAGCACCGCCTCGAGGCGCTCGTAGGCGCAGATTATCATCTGCGCGGGGTATATGCCGCTGCCCTTTGCGCTGATTGCGGTCTCTATGCCGCAAAGTCTCAGGCAGTCCAGAGACTCCGCCGAGGCGGAGCTCAATTCGAGGGCGCTGAGCGTGCCCGCCTGCGCCATGAGCTCCATGTTGCTGCGGCGCTTTATATAGGCCTCAAGCACCGCGATTTTGCATATCGCCGCGTCGCTCTCTTCGCTGGAAAGCGCAAATATGGCGTCAATCTTGGGCTGCACCAGCGCGGAAATGCGCTCGTACAGGCGGTTTCGTGTCTCGGCCTGCGCGCGCTCGCGCTTGATGCGGTTTTCCTGGGTGAGGTAGGCGTTTCGCGCCTCTATCTGCTGTGCCTTTTCGGCAAGCTCGTCGTTCAGGCGGCGAATGGCGGAGATGTCCAGGCTGTACTCCACCCTCCCGCCTGAAATCGGATGTGAAAACACGCGCGCGTCCTTGGTCTCACAAAAGGGGTAGACCGTTACGGCCTCGGTCTTGTTTACGGGGCGGCCGGCCGAATTCACTATCGCGGCGGGCAGAGGCGCGGCGGCAAAGAGCTGCTCGTAACCCCTGTTTGCGGGTATCATGCCCGTTTGTATGCAGCCTTCAAGCGTGCTTATCACGCAAAAGCCCAGCATTTCGCCCATGTTCCACGGGCGGTAATAGAATACGGCAAGGCTCAGCTTTAAGGGATACAGTGCGAAGTAAATTATGCCCGCAAGGAAGGGCAGCACGATCATAAGGCGCTGCCTTTTTGAGCAGCTGCGGCGGCTTTTTGAGAACAAAAGCACGTAAAACAGCGCGTAGCACGCTACGATATAGGCGCTGATTATGTACTGAAGAGGGCCGCTTTTTTCAAGCCCGTTGTCGTCCATCACGCCGGAAGGAAAGCTTTTGGCCAGAAAATGTATGTCGTTGGTCATGTAGCCGAGCGCCAAAAGCGCGCCTGCGATGATAAGCGCCTTCCAGCCGGGGTGAAGACGTGCGCCCTTTGGCCTGCAAACCGACGCAGCCAGCACGCTGCTCAGCGCGGCCTGCGCGGTCATGGGTATGTACATGGCGTACCAAAGGTATCTGCTTAAAGTAACGCAGCCCTGAAACAGGTTATAGCGCGCGATCTGCAATATAAAAAGCAAAAGCAGACAGCCCGCCACGGCGACCATCAGCCCCCGCAGACGGCGGTCGATGATGCGCTGCTGAATAGTGAGCACCCAGATGAGCGTCAGCGTCCCGCACATAAGCTGGATCATCCCGTGCGTCATGGGAATGGGGGGCAAAATCGCGCGGTATACGCCGCACAGCAAAAACAGCGCAATGAACACAAGCGCCATGCGCTTTGTCGGTCTGCTAAGCGGCATACCCTCTCCCCCTTTACGCCTTACCCGTCTGTACCCATTATAATACAAAATAACACGTTTGTCGCTATCAAAAATGACAGATATTGCCGAAATTTCAAAGGCACAGGCAGCCGTGCAGGTATAAAGAGCCAAAGTGAGGGTTTAAAGCGGCGTCAGCTTCTTCGGCTTTGAGGCGCGGGACCACAGAGCTACAGCTTTGCCCTGTACATCTCCGCGAGGCCGCCGTGGGATGTCTCGCGGTAGCGCTCGTCCATGTCGCGACCCGTGCGATACATGGTGGCGACCACGTCGTCAAAGGAAATCTTGCGGGTTTCAGCGAGGAAGCGCGACAGGTTTACCGAACTTATCGCCCTCATGGCGGCTACGGCATTGCGCTCTATGCAGGGTATCTGCACGAGGCCGTTTATGGGGTCGCAGGTCAGGCCGAGGTTGTGCTCCATCGCGATCTCGGCGGCGTACTCCGTCTGATCTATAGACAGGCCGTACAGGCAGGCAAGCCCGCCGGCGGCCATTGAGCAGGCCGAGCCTATTTCCGCCTGACAGCCGCACTCCGCGCCCGAAATGCTGGCGTTGGTGCGTATGAGGTTGCCCAGCAGCCCGCACACCGCGAGCGCGTCCAGTATCTCGCCCTCGGGAAAGCCCCTGTCGCGCTCCATGTAGTACATGATAGATGGGATAACCCCTGAGGAGCCGCAGGTGGGCGCGGTCACGACGATCTCCTCCGACGCGTTTTCCTCGCTTACGGCGTAGGCGTAGGCGGCGATCACGCGGTTCATGGTGACGTCCGCGCTTTCGTTGTAGCAGCGCTTTTCAAACAGTATCTTCGCCTTGCGCTGAAGGTTCAGCCCGCCCGGCAGCACGCCCTCGCGGCTCAGGCCGTTGCTTATGGCGCTCTTCATGGCCTCCCACACGGTCTTTAAGTACTCCCTGAGCCCGGGCTCGTATGAATAGATGAAGTCGCTGAGCGTTAGCGAGTTTTCCATGCAGCAGCGCTTTATTTCTCCGAAGCTCTTTTGCGGGTAGACCTCGGCCTCGTCCTCGCTCGCCTCGCCCTCGATGCGTATAGAGCCGCCGCCTATCGAGAAAATGCGGTGGCGGCCTATCTCGCGCCCGCCGCAAAACGCCTGAAAGAGCATCGTGTTCGGGTGCGGAAGCTCCTTCGTATCTGTGTCAAAGCACAGCTCTGTCCCCGTAAGCACGCTTCTTATCGCCTTGCCCGTGGAGTGACCCTCGCCCGTGCAGGCGAGCGAGCCGTACAGCGTCACCCTGAACGCGTCCGCCTCCGGGTAGCGCGCCTTTATGAGCTTTGCGGCGTTATACGGTCCGACCGTGTGCGAGCTCGACGGCCCGTGTCCTATCTTGTACACGCTCTTGATGCTTTTCATATCGTTCCTTTCGGCTGAAAAAACAGCGATGCGATAAGTGTTTACGTGAAAAAGCCGCCCTTTGTGTGACCTAAGGGCGCTTATTCAGGTATGATTTAATTCAGTGCTGGCATCATTTAAGCATCATGTTGAGTATTTCTTTATCGGTCTGCTTCATGCCTATCCTGCCGATATAGCCCACGCAGGAGATGGTTTCGCCGGTGTTCTGCTGCAGTATGCCGGTGTAGGCCTGATAGGCCTTGCCGCGCATGGCGAGCTCGTGCGCCATCATGGCGGCGTCAAGGCTTGAGGCGATCTTTGCGGCGCAGGATATCTTGGCGCCGTCGCAGATGATGCCGGGTATGTTGGCCAGCGTGTTGTCTATGGTCGCCTTTATCTGCTCCGTGCTGCCGCCGCGCAGGTAGGTTATCGCAGCGCCAGAGGCGCAGCAGGCGGATACAGCCCCGCAGAAGGCGGAGAGCTTGCCTATGAACTCCTTTTGATAAATCGTAAGCAGGCTCGAAAACGTGAGCGCGCGCACCATGCGCTGCCGCCCTATCGCGTTTTCACGGCAGTAGACTATCACCGGCACGGTGGAGGCGATGCCCTGATTGCCTGAGCCGGAATTTATAACGACCGGCATGTCGCATCCGTCCATACGCGCCTCGCTCGCCGCGGCGGTGTACGCCTTCATGCGCGTTAAGCAGCTTTCGGGATAGGCCTCCCTGAGTACGCGGCCTATGCCCAGGCCGTATGAGCCGGACATGCCCTCGTAGGCGATGTCCATGTTCATTCTTATTACCTGCTCAAACAGCTCCTCCACCTTTTCAAGCGGCACAGTGTCGGCAAAATCCTTTATCGCCTCGAGGTTCAGCGCGCTTCTGTCGGCCCGCGCGGGCTTTTCGGGCGAGGCTTCGTTTTTCCAGACGGGCTGACCGTCCTTTTGAATCTCCACGATGTTTGTGTGATCGTAGCGCACCTCAACGCCGGCGGTGTGTCCCCCCGCTTCGCCCTCGATTATAAAGTGCAGCGGTATGTCGGAGTCGAGAAATTCAACCTTGCAGTCGCCCTTGAGCAGAAAAGCCTCCGCCTCCGCGCGGCTTTCCTCAGTGACCGCGCTGAGCACCTCCATGCCCCTGTTTGCGTCGCCGCCGAAGGCGCCGAGAGCTACCGCGGCCTCTATGCCGGTCATGCCGCCGGAAGAGGGTATCTGCACGCAGCGGACGTTCTTTATTATATTGCCGCTGCAGCGGGCATTCAGTTTTTCGGGCCGCTTACCCAGTATTTCCACCAGCCTTGCCGCCGCATAGCTCAGCGCGATGGGCTCCGTGCAGCCCATCGCCGGCACCAGCTCCTCTGTCAGTATGGCTATATATGTTTCGGCAATGTCCTTCGTCATTGAGAACCTCCGCTAAAGCATTGTTTCTTCTGACATTATACCATACCAAAGCGCATTTGCCAAGAGCCGCCCGCCTGAATTTGCTTTTCCGCATTCGTCTACCGCAAGTAGACGCTCAAAAGGCC
The DNA here is from genome assembly GCA_017412445.1 of Clostridia bacterium. Classification (GTDB taxonomy): domain Bacteria; phylum Bacillota; class Clostridia; order Christensenellales; family Aristaeellaceae; genus RUG14130. Next base: position 1,525 of record JAFPYA010000073.1, on the reverse strand, counting down.
TTTCCGTGTTATTATTACAGCGTCAAAAGGAACCGGGCACCCGCTCAGGCAAAGCCCGAAGGAAAATAAAAACCGTCTACCGACGGTAGACATGAAACCCCGGAGCCTGTGATACAATACAATCACCGAGAGGAACAAAACAGATTTTTAAGGAGGATACCGCAATGACTAACAGGATCTACACTCTGCCCGAGAACAAGAACATTCAGGAGCTCTCTCACGTAATCGAAGCTTACCTCATCAATTCCGAAAGCATGAATTGCCAGGTGCTCAAAAGCGAAATGGGCGAATACATCGTTCAGGGCCGCGCGCAAAACGGCAAGGTCACCCAGTGGTTCGGCCTCGACAAGGCGATCACCGTGCGCCTGATACCCGGCCAGAACAACGCGGTGATAGTTGAAATCGGCAAGGGCGAATGGCTCAAGAAGGGACTTGCGATGGCGACCAGCATGTTCGTGTTGTGGCCGCTCGCCGTGACCAGCGGCGTAGGCATGTTCAAGCAGGGCAAGCTGCCTCAGAAGATCGACCGCGCGATTCAGATGTACATTGCGGGCTATAGCCCCATGATGGCCTACGGCATGGCGATGTGAATCCGTTTCTCGAAGGCGTGTCCGGAGAATCACAATTCAAATGTGATATTGTCACAAAACCGCAAGATGTCTCCCTTTGCAAACCAAAGGAAGAGGTTTATCCCCGAGAATGCATCAAAGAGAATCCAGGTTGTTATGCAGCCCGGATTCTCTTTCGCTATGGCTTACTTGCCGTATATGCCATAGCCGCGCCACTGGGCAATCTTTTTCAATATGTCCTTTTTGCTGATTATTCCGTTTGTACAAATTAGCGCGTCCTGTGTCCATGCCTTGAATTCATCATAAGTTTCATTATAGACTTCGCGTAAACGGTCGTAGTCCAGATCTGCCCACCGCCCCGCTTCAATTATCTGCATTGGATCGCTGAAATCCAGTACGACGATTGAATACGGTGCCGCCCAAATGCAGCCCTCGACGGCCAGCAGACTGTTGAACGGATCATAATGAGGGACTACCCATATAAAGGTTTCCTCAAAGCGCTCATCGTGTATTGACGATTCCCGTGGTATATAGTTAGCAGTCTTCATGCTTGTCAGGTCGAGCACGCTGTAACCGTACAGGTTTTCATAAAAAACCAGATACTCTTTGCCGTTTGCATGATGAATTATGCTCGCTCTTCTGTCATGTCCGCCCGTGTAACGCCATTCAAAGATGAAAGCCTCTTTACGGTACAGCCTGTTTATCCTTGCAGAATCGGGCACGTGAAGGGGTTTGCGGGTTGATTCGTCGATAAGGTCGTAGGACTTCACCTTATAATCTTCATCAAGTGTATATTCACTTGAAGGAAAATCGAATGTGCATTTTGAGAATAAACGCTATTGATAATCCTTCAACTCTTCTGTGTGCTCCCGGCTTCCATAGTAATTCAAATCATCAGCCTCCTTCCCACCTGGCATTGCCGAACAGTTTCATTATTGATTTATCTGCATCTTCTT
>JAFPYA010000072.1 GCA_017412445.1 Clostridia bacterium | reverse complement strand
AGCCCCTTTTCAAAGAGGTAGGTGGTGTAGGAGCCCTCCTTCTTTTCGGTCTTGCGCCCCTTCATCAGCTCCATGAGACCCTCAAGCGAGAACTCGTGCAGTTCGTCGTTTTGCCAGAGCGGATTTGAAAAGCAGCTCGCATTGCCCAGATGACAGGCGGGGCCGTCGGGCTTAACGCTTATAAGCAGCGCGTCCTTGTCGCAGTCAGCGGTGATGGAGACGATGTGCTGATAGTTGCCGCTGGTTTCGCCCTTGAGCCAAAGCTCCTGCCGCGAGCGGCTCCAAAAGCAGGTGAGCTTCTTTTCCATCGAAATTTTGAGGCTTTCCTCGTTCATGTAGGCCAGTGTCAGCACCTGCTTTGTGTCCGAGTCCACTACGATAGCCGGAATCAGGCCGTTGGCGTCAAATCTTAGCTCCGAAATATCCATATGCCCTCCTTACAGCCGCGCGGGTATGCCATGCTTAAGCATTTCGCGCTTGAGTTCGTTTATATCCACTTCTTTGAAATGGAACACAGAGGCCGCAAGCCCCGCGTCCACCTTGGGTACGCTTTTAAACAGGGTGATGAAGTCGTCAAGGCAGCCCGCGCCGCCCGAGGCGATTACGGGCACGTTTACCGCGTCGCAGACCGACGCAAGCATTTCGAGGTCGAAGCCCTGCTTTACGCCGTCTGTGTCAATGGAGTTTAATACCACCTCGCCCGCGCCCATGTCCACGCAGCGCTTTATCCAGCTGATGGCCTCCATGCCGGTGTCCTCGCGGCAGCCCTTTGCGAACACGCGGAACGTGCCGTCCACGCGCTTTACGTCTGCCGATATGACCACGCACTGGTTGCCGTAGAGCTTGGCCGCCTCGTAAATCAAATCAGGGCGCTTTATCGCGCCGGAATTCACGCTCACCTTGTCCGCGCCGCAGCTGAGCACGCGCTCAAAGTCGCCCACAGAATTTATGCCACCGCCCACGGTCAGGGGTATGAACACGCGGCGCGCGGTTTCGCGCAGTATATCGGTGAACAGGCTCCTGCCCTCGGCGGAAGCGGTGATGTCGTAAAACACCAGCTCGTCCGCGCCGTTCTCGGAGTAATAGCGCGCCAGCTCCACGGGGTTTTCCACGTCCCTCAGGTTGTGAAAGTTTACGCCCTTCACCACGCGTCCGTTCTTTACGTCAAGACAGGGAATAATGCGCTTGGTTATCATTTTGCCGCCTCCCTCGCCTGCCTGAGGTCTATGCCGCCGGTGTAGTAGGCCTTGCCGATTATTGCGCCGTAGAGGCCGAGGGCGCTAAGCGCCTTTACGTCATCTATGGTGCTCACGCCGCCGGAGGCCGTGATGTTTATGGAAAGCTCCGCCTTGAGGCGCCTGTACAATTCGCGGTTCGTGCCGCGCATGGCGCCGTCCTTGCTTACGTCGGTGCAAATCACAGTGCTTACGCCCGTGTCCTGCATGCGGCGGGTGAAGGAAAGCGCTTCAAGGCGCGTGCTCTCCTCCCAGCCGTTTATGGCGACGAAGCCGTCTTTAAAGTCTGCGCCCACGGCGATTTTGTCGCCGTATGCGGCTATGGCGGCCTTCAGAAGCGCCTCGTCGGTTACCGCCGCGGTGCCGAGTATCACGCGGTCGAGCCCCGCGTCAAGATAGCTGGAGATGACCTCCATGCTGCGCACGCCGCCGCCTATCTCACAAAACAAGCCCGTCTCGGCCTTGATTCTGAGCACGGTGTCGATGTTCGGAGTGCCGCCGTTTCTCGCGCCTTCAAGGTCCACTATGTGCACGTGCGTCATTCCCGAGCACGCAAAGTCCCTTGCCACCGAGACCGGATCGTCATTGTAGACAGTCACGCTGTTGTAATCGCCCTTGTACAGTCGCACGGCCTTGCCGCCTATCAAGTCTATCGCTGGAAACAAGAGCATCTTCAGCCCTCCTCGCAAAATGCGCGCAGTATGTTCAAACCCACCTTGCCGCTCTTTTCGGGGTGGAACTGGCAGCCGTAGACGTTGTCTCTCTCTACAGAAGCCGTGAGCAGCGCGCTGTATTCGGTCTTTGAGGTCACGGATTCCTCGCAGTCCGCGGCGTGGAAGGAGTGCACGAAGTAGACGTGATCGCCTTGACGTATGTATTTGAACAGCTTCGATGGCTTTGTGAATATAAGCGCGTTCCAGCCTATCTGGGGAATCTTGAGCGCGGGGTCTATCACGTCCGCGATAGGCCTGACGCTGCCCTTTATGAGGCCAAGGCCGTCATGCTCGCCGTACTCGTAGCCCTTCTCGAGCAGCAGCTGCATGCCCAGGCAAATGCCCATGAGCGGCGTGCCCTTGGCGACTGCGGCGAGCACGGCCTCCTTGAGCCCGTTAATTGCCAGCTTTTCCGCCGCGTCGCCAAACGCGCCCACGCCCGGCAGAATCAGCTTGTCGGCCTTGAAGATCTCATCCGCGTCGCCGCTGACCCTGACGTCTTCGCCTATCGCCTTAAACGAGCTTTCAAGTGAAAACAGGTTCCCTACGCCGTAATCGACAATGGTAATCATTACAGTGCACCCTTTGTGGAAGGTATCTCGTCGGCATACGCCGGGTCGATGGCGGCCGCCTGAGCGAGAGAACGCGCGAAGGCCTTAAACGCGGCCTCGATTATGTGATGTCCGTTTTCGCCCGCGAGCTGCTTTATGTGCAAGGTGATCTCGGCGCTTCTCACGAAGCCCAGAAAGAACTCCTTTACGAGCTGCGTGTCGAAGCTGCCGACCTTTTGAACGGGTATGCTCAGATCATAGCTCAGGTGCGCGCGCCCCGAAATATCTATCGCGCACAAAACCAGCGCCTCATCCATGGGCAGAAGCACGCTGCCGTAGCGGCGTATGCCCTTTTTGTCGCCTATCGCGGCCTTAAACGCCTGACCCAGCGCTATGCCCGCGTCCTCGATGCTGTGGTGGTCGTCGACAAACGTGTCGCCCTTGCAGGTGAAGGCAAGGTCAAAGCGGCCGTGCCTCGAAAAGGCGGTAAGCATGTGGTCAAAAAAGCCCACGCCGCTGTTTATATCGCCTTTGCCACTGCCGTCCAGATTCAGGCGGGCGAATATGTCGGTTTCGTTTGTAACGCGGCTGATTTCAGCTGTTCTCATGCTTTTCCTCCAGGATTTCCGAAATATGCTT
>JAFPYA010000071.1 GCA_017412445.1 Clostridia bacterium | reverse complement strand
GTCGCAGGCCGAAGCACTGAAGCTTAACGCGCTTCTGACAAGCTGGCAGCTGCCGGTCACGGGGACGGGCGGCTACAGCGAGGCGCAGGTGATGCTTGGCGGCGCGCGCACAGGCGAATTTTGCGCCGAAAGCCTCGAAAGCCGCATTGTGCCGGGCTTGTACGCGGCGGGCGAGATGCTCGACGTAACCGGTCCCTGCGGAGGCTACAATCTTGAATGGGCCTGGGCAAGCGGCATGCTTGCAGGCAGAAAGGCGGCCGAAAGCCTGTGATAAGGATACAATCCGTAAGCCTGACGCCGGATCAGGCGATTATGCCCCTTGAAATCGCCGCGGCGCGGGAGCTTAAGCTGAAGCCGGAGCAGATAAAAGAAGTCAGGCTCGTAAAAAAGAGCGTGGATGCACGGGACAAAAGCGACGTGCGCATAATAGTCACTATGGACGCGCAGACGGTTAAGCCGCCCGCGCGCCTGCCCAAAAACGCAGTCTATACCGAAAAGGCGCAAGCATGGACAGAGCCCGTTTCGCCCGTGCCGCCGCGCTGGAGGCCCGTCGTCGTGGGGCTCGGCCCCGCCGGGCTGTTTGCGGCGCTGACCCTCGCCATGCGCGGGCTTAAGCCCATAGTGCTTGAGCGCGGCAAGTCCGTAGACGAAAGGACGCGGGACGTGCATCTGTTCTTCGATACAGGCAGGCTCGATCCCTCAAGCAACGTGCTGTTCGGCGAGGGCGGCGCGGGCGCGTTTTCGGACGGCAAGCTGAACACCGGCACAAAGGACCCGCGGCTAAGGTACGTGCTTGAGACCTTCGCCCGCTTCGGCGCACCGGAGGAGATATTGTACGAAGCGAAGCCTCACGTGGGCACGGACCGGCTCGTGACGGCAGTAAAAAACATACGAAACGAAATAATCCGCCTGAGCGGCGAGGTGCGCTTTGAGACGCAGCTCACCGGCCTTATAACAGACGCAAATCGCATAGTTGGCGTAAAAACCGACAAGGGCGACATAGAGACCTCAGGCGTGATACTCGCCGTGGGTCACAGCGCGCGCGACACGTTTGAGATGCTCGACAAAAGCGGCGTGCCTATGGAGCGCAAGCCCTTCTCGATAGGTGCGCGCATAGAGCACAGCCAGAAATGGTTTGACAGAGCCCAGTACGGCGCATTCGCCTCCCACCCCGCGCTGGGACGGGCGGACTACAAATTGAACGTAAAGGCTCCCTCTAGGCGCGGCGTATACACGTTTTGCATGTGCCCCGGCGGACAGGTGATAGCTTCCGCGAGCGAGGAGGGCGGCGTAGTCACAAACGGCATGAGCACGTTTTTGCGCGACAAGCCCAACTGCAACAGCGCGGTGCTTGTGGACGTGAGAGTGGACGACTTTCCCGAAGACGGCGGCGTGCTTGCGGGCGTGCGCTTTCAAAGGACGTGGGAGCAGGCGGCCTACGAGCTGGCGGGCGGCGGCTACCGCGCGCCGTCGCAGCTTGTGGGCGACTTTCTGCAGGGCGTGAAAAGCAGCGGCGCGGGCAGCGTCTCCCCAAGCTACCTGCCCGGCGTCAGCTGGACAAGGCTTGACGGGTGTCTGCCCGCCTTTGCGATAAGCGACATGAAATACGCCCTTATGCAGTTCGACAGGCGCATAAAGGGCTTTGCCGCAAAGGACGCGGTGCTTACGGGCGTAGAGACGCGCTCAAGCTCCCCGGTCAGGATACTGCGCGACGGCGCAAGCCTGCAAAGTGCCCTCAGGGGACTGTATCCCTGCGGCGAGGGCGCGGGTTACGCGGGCGGCATCTCCTCGGCGGCCGTGGACGGCATAAGGGTGGGCGAGGCGTTTGAGGTCGTTTAAGCGCTCAGCTCTGCCCTGTTGCGGCGTTTTTCGGAGGCTCAGGCCTTCGCCGTGCACCAGTCTATGGCGTTTGAAATCAGCCTGAGATACTCCTTATTGCCCATGGCTGAGAGCGTGTGGCCGGGCGTAAGCACGCACAGGCGGCCCTTGCCTATCAGGCGCGTGTAGCCCGCCGCCTGCTCGGGCGCAAAATCCGAGGTGCTCTTCAAAAACACGTCCGCGTCTTCAGAAATAACGTCTATCACGTAGTGCTCGTCCCTCGCGGTGAAGGGCTGCACCCCCTTTGTAATCGGGTGCTCCTTTGTCGCCGTCACGGTGACGTCGCACTGCTTGGGATGATATTTGAACTCGTTGCCTATCAGGCGCACCATATCAGGGCAGTCATCGAGCTTGTAGCAGTTGCCCGCGTGCAGCGAGATGAAGCCGTGCCCCTCGGCGACGTAGTCGCCAAAATCGTCAGGCATGACCTCGCACCAGTCGGGGTCGAACCAGACGTTTTTGCTGAGCGCCGACGAAAACGTGTTGCCCCGCGCGAGGATCACGGCGTCGTAATCGCGTATCATGCGCTTTGAAAGTATGTCTCTGGGCGCGCATACGAAGTCGAAAAGGTACTTCGTATTGTCAAGTCCCTTAAAGGCGCGCATAAGCGTTTCGGCGGGATGCCAGCAGTCGTCGGCCAACACGAGCAGTTTAATCATGTCGCATACCTCCGGATTGATTTATGCCGATATTGTAATTGAGACACGCCCGCGTGTCAAGAAAGAGAGCGAACAAATGCTGTACGGTTTTAAAAAATACGAGCCCCGCGATATATTGAGCGGTCACCTCAGGATGGGCAGCGTAAGCCCGAACGGCGACGAAATAAGCGCAAACAGTCTTTATTTCACAAAAAACGGCGCGCCGGTAATCTGGAGCATGGGCGAATATCATTTTTCGCGGGACAGGGCAGAAAACTGGCCGGCAGAGCTCGCCAAGATGAAGGCCGGCGGCATAGACATCGTGTCCACATATCTGTTCTGGATATATCACGAGGAAACCGAGGGCGAGTTCGATTTTACGGGCGACAGGGACATACGCACCTTCACAGAGGAGTGCGCCAGAGCCGGCCTCAGTCTTTTCATACGCATAGGCCCATGGGCGCACGGCGAGTGCCGAAACGGCGGCTTTCCCGACTGGCTGGTGGAAAAGGGACTGCCCCTGCGCACAAACGACGAAGCCTATATGCGCTATGCGCGCCGCTGGTACGAAAGCATATACGGGCAGGTGAAGGGGCTGTTCTTCAAGGACGGCGGCCCCATAATCGGCGTACAGTTCGACAACGAGCTTACAGACGCTCCTGAGCACCTGCTGGCGCTCAAAAGGATGGCGCTTGAAATAGGCTTCGACGCGCCCATATACACCGCCACGGGATGGAACAGCGCTTATGGGGCGAAGCTTCCCGTGGACGAGCTGATACCCGTGTTTGGCGGCTACGCGGACGCGCCGTGGGCCAAGGGCATTTCACCTCTGCCGCCGAGCAGTCATTACGTGTTCAACCCCAACCGCAACGACGCCGCCGTAGGTCTTGACGTGATAAAGCAGCCGCCCGCCGACGGCTGGGTGCTGCCCTACGAGCGCTACCCCTTCGCCACCTGCGAGCTTGGCAGCGGCCTGCACTCCACCCACCATCGCCGCTACGTATTCAGGCCCATGGACGCCTATGCCATGAGCCTTGTGAAGCTGGGCGACGGCAACAATCTGACGGGCTACTACATGTATCACGGCGGCGAGCACAAGCTGGGCAGACTGACCACGCTCAACGAAAGCCGCCAGACGGGCTATCCAAACGATTATCCCATACTCAATTACGACTATCAGGCGCCTCTGGGGCAGTACGGCGAAGCCCGGGAGCACTACGGGCTGCTCAACCTTATCCACCTGTTTACGCAGGACTTCGGGGACAGGCTTGCGCCCATGCAGTACGTTCCCTCCGAAAAGCAAGTTCGCGCGGACGACCCCGACAGCCTCAGATATGCGCTGCGCACGGACGGAAAAAGCGGCTTCGTGTTCATAAACCACTACCAGAGGCTAATGAGTCTGAACGACGTCAGCGACGTGCAAATCACAGTGAACGCGGACGAGGAAGGCGAAATCCGCTTTCCCCCGTTCGACGTGAAGGGCGAAATGTGCGGCTTCATGCCCTTCAACATGGCGCTTGGCGATTTGAACCTCGATTACGCCACGGTTCAGCCGATCTGCTTTACGGGCGATACGTATTTCTTTTGCGCCCTGAACGGCATACGCCCCGTGTACCGCTTCGGCAAAACCGAGATAAACGCCGTCGCGGGCGCGGATAAGCCCATAAAATTCCGCGGCAGAACGCTGGTCACGCTGAAGCCTGACGAGGCCGGATTTCTAAGGCGGCTCGACGGGAAAATATACCTCGGGGAGAAATGCAATCTCTACGAAATGAACGGCGAAATCCGCGCTGTCGAGGACGGCAATTTCGCTTACGGGATATGGACGGGCGGCAGGTTTGAAAGAAAAGAGGTCTTAAGACCGTTTTCTCCCCCAAGGCTCACGCTGAGCGACTGCGCCGCGCCCTTCGCGCCCGCATACCCCGAGGAGCTCAGTATCGGCGGCGACAGGCGCGTGCATTGGAAGCGCATTCAGGTGAGCTCTCCCGACGGCTTTGTGGATATAGACATCGAGTGCGACGCCGCCCAGATCTACGCTAACGGCGCTCTGGCCGCCGATGAATACTATTGCGGCATCCCATGGCGCGTGCCTGCGCAGCTTTTATACGGCAAAACGTGCTTCCTCGCGTATTCCGAGATGAAGGACGACTTCTACAAGGAGTGGTAAAAAGCCGGGCACGTATGAGGGCAAAGCACTTATCACTCGTGCTTTCAAAGATATGCAATGTCGTCAGGCGGGCTATCGCACTGTCTTAATGCCCGTCTGCCCAACTCGGCGCGCTCCTGTTTTGTTTCTTCCTTTAGCATAGTAAACACCCCATTTGCCGGCATTATTGCCTGACAAACGGGGTGTAATTTATACCTTTGCGGTGAGATTTATGAATCCTTCGCGTCTTGCGTCTTACATGCCCAGATACGCTTCAACCTGAATGAGCAGCGTGCTGATTTCGTTGTTGCTGCCGTCGTAGTAGGTGCGGCGGATCCAGTAGAATTCGCCGGGCACTATGGGCTCGGAGACGCTGACTATGTAGCGCATTTCGCCGGGACGCACGGTGGTGGAGTAGATGACCTCCTTGTCGGGGTTCAGGATTTCAAGCTTCACGTTGTTCACGTACATGCCGTAGTTGCTGAAGTCGATTTTTACCCTCGTGCGGGTGACGTCCGTAGGCAGCCCCTCAAACTGACGTCCGGCTACGTATTCAACCTTGTAATTGTCGCTGTCGGGGCTGATTACCAGCTCCTCCAATTGCTGATTTGCGTCGGCAAGCTGAGTCTGGGCATCCTCAAGGGTCGCCTGAGTGAGTGAGAGCGTGTCGGCGGTTTCGCTCAGCGCAGCTTCGGTGGAAGTGAGCGTATCCTTTGTGGTCGAAAGCTCCGCCGCAGTGGAAGTGATGGTGTCTTTGGCGGCCGTAAGCTCGGCCTCGGTGGAACTAAGTGTCTCTTTGGTGGCGACAAGCTCCTCTTCGGTGGAACTAAGCGTGTCCTTGGTGGCCGCAAGTGCCTTCTCAGTGGAAGCGAGCGTATCCTTGGTGGCTGCTAGTGCCTCTTCGGTGGAAGAAAGCGTGTC
>JAFPYA010000070.1 GCA_017412445.1 Clostridia bacterium | reverse complement strand
CCGAAACGCTTTTGGTCAACAGCTACCATCATCAGGCCATTGACGAGGTGGCGCCCGGCTTCAAGGTGTGCGCGAGGGCGCTCGACGGCACGGTAGAAGGCATAGAGAGCGCGACGCCCGGCGATTTCATTCTGGGCGTGCAGTGGCATCCCGAGATGATACCCGAAGACAGCGTGTCTCAGGGCATATTCAAGGCCTTCATGGGCGCGGTGGAGCTTCGCCGCGGTCAGTGCGGCGCAAAGTGAACCAAGGCGGCTCGTCCGCCTGATATAACGACTTCAAAACGAAGAAAGGATGGTTTCATATGAAAGATTTTCTGGTTGGCGCGCAGCTTTACTCCATCCGCTGCTTAATGCAGGACAAGGAAAGCATCGACAAGACCTTCAAGGCCATAAAGGCGATGGGCTACACCACGCTGCAGCTTTCGGGGCAGAACCGCGAAATAGAGAGCGAGTTCTACGCCGACAAGCTCAACGAGTACGGCCTTAAATGCGTGGTCACCCACAACAGCATGAAGGACTTCGAGGAGGGGCTTGACGAGCTGGTAAAGCGCCATCACCTGTGGAACACCGTGTACGCGGGTCTGGGCGCGATGCCCAACGAGTACCGCGCGGATCTGGCGGGCTGGAAGGCCTTCGCCAAAAAGGCAAACGAATTCGCGCTGAAGCTCAAGGATCACGGTCTCGTGTTCGTGTACCACAACCACGCCTTCGAGTTCAACCATTCCGAGGGCAGCATGGGCATGGACGTGCTGTTTGATGAATTCGGTGAGAACGTGCAGTTCGAATTGGACAGCTACTGGGTGCAGGCGGGCGGCGCCAACCCTGTGGACTGGATCCGCAAGGTAAACGGCCGCATGGACGTGACCCACTTCAAGGACATGCGCGGCTGCGCCGACTTCAGCCCCGTACAGACCATGGTGCCCATAGGCCAGGGCAACCTCAACTGGGCGGCCATAAAGGCGGCCTGCGAGGAGACCGGCGTTAAGTACGCCGAGGTCGAGCAGGACAACGCCTCCGACATGGACGATCCGCTGGGTCAACTCGAAATCTCCGCCAAGTACCTCAAGAAGCAGGGCTTCCTGCTCTGATGCGCTTTTCGGACGCCGACAAAAAATACATGGCTCTCGCCCTCTCCCAGGCGCAAGCGGCGCTCAGGGAGGGGGAAATTCCCGTAGGCTGCGTTATAGCGGATAAAAACGGCGAGGTGATCGCCGAAGCCTGCAACAGCGTAGAAGCGAGCGGCGACATTACCCGCCACGCCGAAATCGCGGCCATAAGCGCGGCCGGAAGGCACGCGCTGGCAGGCGCGACGCTCTACGTGACGCTTGAGCCCTGTCCCATGTGCGCGGGCGCAATCGCCTTAAGCGGCATAAAGCGCGTGGTCTACGCCGCCGCCGACAAAAAATACGGCTGCTGCGGCAGCGTCTATCGCCTGACCGAGGACCCCGCGTTTGATACCTTCTGCCCCGCGGACGGCGGCCTCATGAAGGAGGAAAGCGAGCGCTTGCTTTCAGAGTGCTTCAGCGCCATGCGAAGCAAAAAGGGCTGAGCTCCCGAGGGCTTCTGCCCAAAGCGCCTGCGCTTTGCCGTTAAGCGCGCCAGCTGCGTCCCAATTAGCATAAAGCGGCCGCGCCTGCGTACACACGCCGGCGCGGCTTTGTTTTATTTGCTGTTATTTGCCTACTTCTTTTTCGCGGGGCTCTTTATTCTGCCCTCCACGAAGTCGAACCAGCCCTTTAAATACTCGCTGATCTCCTGCGGCATCGTCTCCATGGACATGTGGGCGCTGGTTATGTAGTGCACCTCCACGTCCGGCAGGCTCTGCATGAGGCGCTCGTCGGGGCGGTCGCCGAAGGGGTCATTTTTGCCCCAGATGAGCATGAGCGGGTTTTGCACGGACAGGCTGTTTTTATGCAGCCAGTAGCCCTTTTCAAACAGCTCGAACAGCGTATCTATTCGATTTTCGCGGAAGAATTCCCGCGAAAGCTTGTCAAGCCGGTTTTCGTCGGGCATTTCGCCGTAGAGCTTGTGTATGCGCTTATAGAACTTCGCGGGATGGCGCTCGTACAGTTCATATTGCTTGGTATAGAGCCAGCGGCGCAGCTTGCTTAAGCTGTAGGAGCGACGGTTGTAATTGAATATGTGGCTGACAGGCGAAATGAACACGCGGGACAGCACACTGCCCGGCTCCGTGCGCGTCATTTCAAGCGTCACGCCGCAGCCGCTGCCGTGGGAGATGAGGTGCCACTTTGAGTTTTCCTCGCCGCGGGATATGTCCACCTCGTCCAGCACGCCCCAGAGTATGGAGGCGCGGGTTATGTTGTCCTGAGGCGCCCTGACGGGCGTGTGGCCGAAGCCCGGCAGCTCGAAGGTAAGGCAAAGGCAGCCCTGAGAGGCCAGTATGCCGCACAGCGCGTCCCAGCTCTCGGCGTCGCCCACGGGCGAGCACACGAAGGCCGCGCGGCGCATAACCTTGCCGTCCTCGGGCGTGTAGACCTTGAAGCGCACATATGTGCCGTCAAAGCACAGCCGCTGGGTCTTTACTCGTACCTTCAAAAGCGTCTCCTCCACACAATTCGTCACCTTGCATTATACCACCGCGCGGCGTGTAAAGCAAGTGGTTTTGAGGGAAAGTTTCAAAAGCCTGAAAAGTAAACTTGACAAACGGGCGCGCAAACTATAATATAAGCGTTAAGAAACGAGGCGGAGGCATATTATGCGCATAGTGGTCGGCATGAGCGGCGGCGTGGACAGCTCGGTCGCGGCGTACCTGCTCAAAAAGCAGGGACACGATGTGATCGGCGTGTTCATGAACAACTGGGAGGAGGACGGCGTCTGCACCTCCGAGCAGGACTTTGCCGACGTCAGGGCGGTGTGCGACGTGATAGGCATACCCTACTACTCCGTGTCCTTCGCAAAGCAGTACATGGACAGGGTGTTCAGCCACTTCCTCGAGGAGTACAGGCGCGGGCGCACGCCGAACCCCGACGTGATGTGCAACAGGGAGATAAAGTTCGCCTCTCTGCTCGAGCTTGCGCTGTCACTGGGCGCTGAAAAGCTGGCAACCGGTCACTTCGCGGGCGTGGAGAAAAGGGGCGACGGCAAATATCATCTGCTCAGGGCGAAGGACGAAAACAAGGATCAGACCTACTTTCTTTGCACGGTGACCCAGCAGCAGCTCTCAAAGGCGATGTTTCCGCTAACGGGCTTCACCAAGCCCGAGATACGCAAAATCGCCGAAGAGGCGGGCATCCCCGTGTATCAGAAAAAGGATTCCACGGGCATCTGCTTTATCGGCGAAAGGAATTTCAAAAAGTTTTTAAGCACTTATCTGCCCGCGCAGCCCGGGGACATTTGCACCGTTGAAGGCGAAAAGGTGGGCAGGCACGACGGCCTGATGTACTACACCCTGGGCCAGAGGCGCGGCCTCGGCATAGGCGGGCGCGGCAATTGCGAAAGGTGGTTCGTGGTAAAAAAGGACCTCGAAAACAACCGCCTTATCGTGTCTCAGGGCGCTGACAGCGAGTTGCTTTTCACCAAAGAAGGCAAGGCCGAGGACGCGGGCTGGATAAGCGGCGGGCCGCCCGTAAAGCCGGGCGAGGAGCTGATCTGCAAGGCGCGCTTCCGCCACCGCCAGCCCCTGCAGGACGTGCGCATAAGGGTAGACGGCACGAACGTGCACATGGATTACGCCGTGCCCCAAAGAGCCGTCACCCCCGGCCAGGTCGTCGCGTTCTACAAAGACGACGAATGCCTCGGCGGAGCGGTCGTGACGGAGTAAAGAGCAAAGGCGGCGACAGCGACCATATTTGATCCGCACGTGTATTCATACAGCAAGCCCGCGCCGGCTTTGACCGGCGCGGGCTATAATAATATTTCAGTGAAAACGCATGTGTGCTAGCTAGATCTCTATCATATACCTTTCATAGGCGTTTATGATCGTTGTGCCGTGATACTCGCGCAAGCGGGGCACGTCGTGGCCGTAGTTTATGTGGACGTGGCCGTGGCAGAGGTATTTGGGATGATATTTGTCTATCAGATCCTTAAAACACTCAAAGCCCATATGGCACAGATCCGTGGCGTCGCCGCAGTCCTTGACAGGGGCGTGGGTTATCACAAGATCGACACCCTTGGCGCGCCAGAGCTTGTAGCGGAGGCGGCGTATGCGGCTGTTCATTTCGTCCTCGGTGTACTGGTTGCTGCCGGGGTTGTAGCGCATGCTGCCGCCCAGGCCCAGTATGCGCACTCCGTTTATGTTGATAAGCTGATCGTCTATGCAGTCGCAGCCCTCGGGCGGGTGCTTTTCGTAGGAAGTATCGTGGTTTCCGGGCACGTAAAGCACGCGCCGACCCTCCATGGTCACCAGAAATTCCAGATAGCTGGCCTTGAGATCGCCGCAGGAAATTATGAGATCCGGGCTGCCCGAACGGCCGGGCTGCCAGTAATCCCACAGAGCCTTGCTTTCCACGTCCGAGACCAGCAAGATCTTCATACGCTCTCCTTACAGTGCGCCCGGCGTTATTGAGCAAAGGCGCTCTTTTATATTCTACTGCTTTTGCTCGTCGTAGTCAAGAGACAAAAGACGGGTGGTTTCGCGGGACATCGGCAGCAGCTCGCTTTCCTTAGGTATCCGGCCGTTCACGCTGTCCAGCAGCCAGTCCATGCGCATTATATCCTCCACGCTGAACAGCTGCGTGTCGTCGTTTCTGACGTTGCCCTCAGTGTCCACCATGGGCGCGCGGAAGGGCTTGAGTGAGCCGTCCTTCATGTCCTGACGCAGTATCGAGGCCAGCTGCTTTACGCCCTGAGGCACGCTGTCGCTGAGCGAAATGTCTATTACGCCGCTGTCCATGCCCCACCAGTAGTTGACCGCGCCACCGCTGGTGAGCCTGTAATTGTCCCAGCCGCCGTCAAGCACCGTCTGTACGAGCTGGGTGTACATCTTGCCCCAGTCCCAGCAGGCGGAGGCGATGGGCTCGAACTTGCCCGAGGGCTGCATCATGAGCGTGCCCATGGGCAGAATCTCGTCGCCCTCCGGCGTGTGGCGTAGCGTGGTTTCAAACAGCGAAATTATGCGCGCGCGCTTGGAGATAAGCTCGCTCCACGGGTCAGGGCTCTGACTGCTCCAGCTGAGCTCCACCCTCGCGTAGGGCGCGGTCATCCTGACGCCCAAAGCAAACGCGTTTATCGATGCGGGCTCGCCCAATATGGGATAGCGGGCGATGTAGCCTATCGTGCCGCCCATCCACAGAGAGCCTGCGATGACGCCGGTCAGGAACTTGGCCTCGAACATGCGGCAGTAGTACGTGCGCACGTCCGCGTAAGGCACGCTCAGCGCGCACACGAGCACCTTGAGGTTTTTGTGCGCCGAGGCGAGGCGACGCGCCGCAAGCAGCAGCGTAGGCGCAGTTGCGATAATGAGCTGCGCGCCGTCTGAGACCGCCTGCTCCATCACCTCTTCCGCGCTGCCGTTGCCCACGATGTAGCTTTGCACGCTCACGCTCTTGCCCAGCTTCTCCATCATGTAATCCTGTCCCGCCTTGTGGCCGCCGCTCCATACGGAGGTGGCGGGATCGGAGGTGTATATGAAGGCCACGGACAACGTGCTGCGGGTAAGGCCGTCGAAGAACTTGCTTATGACCGATTTTTCGGAGGCTTCGGGCTGCGTGGAGACCTCGACCGGCTCGTCGTTGGACATAAAGCGCAGCTGGGGCAAAAGCGCGGTGAGCCTACGGCTGATCTCAGCGTCCGGGAGCTGGGTAAGCTCACTGTAAGTATACAGCTTGAGGTAGGCAAGCAGCGCCTCGTCCGCGCTGGGGCGGTCAGCTATGTCCGCGGAGACCTTTTTGTATATCTCGCTGAAGTCCCAAAAAGCGCTGTGAAAGGTCTGCCTTTCGTCCTGAGTCCACACGTGATCCGGCTCAAAGCCCATGTACTGCTGTAGCTTCGCGTAGCAGCCGGGGTGGGTGAAGTACACCCTGTATGTGCCCGAAAGCTTGAAAAAGCGGTTCAATTCATAGGCGGCCTGCACGCGCGCATCATCGCTCCAGGCGGGCAGCATGCGGCTGACCGTGGCGCGAATAGTGGGCACGTCGTTGTACCTCAAGACGCTGACGCGCTTGTGCCCCTCCTGCACGTAGAACAGACCCATGTATTCCACAACGGTGATGGGGTCGCGTATGCCCACGTCCTCCTGAGCCACATATAAGGTTATCCATTTGTCGGCAAACTCCGTGTTCTGAGGCAGCAATGGCATAAAATTGCCCGCGAAAGCCTTGATGCGCCCCTGCGCCACGCTGCCCACTATGCGCTCTGTGGGAATTTCCAGCGTGCCCACGGGTATCTGGCTCGCGCTCGACTTTTCCAGATCCTCAAGCACCTGCATGTAGGGGTATTTGCCGTGTATCATGCAGCTGTCGTAATACTTTTTGCCCTCTTTCAGGGCGTTTTGATATTCGTTTGCGGCTAATTCTCGTTTCATTATAGGTGTTTTACTCCGATTTTTGGACCGCGGCGTAAAAGCCCTTCTCCGCGGCCGGGGATTTTCCGAAGGGTCAACGCATAATAGCACCCGAACTTAAACCGTGCAAGATGAGAGGGTAAAGCCTCCGTAAAGATTATCATTAATTTTCGGCTTTTTATGCGGCTGTTTCGGCAAAGCCGCTTTTTCAGTATTCCCTCATCCTCTTCCACACGTCCAGCACCAGCATATAGCGCTCGAGCGGCAGCCCCTTGAAGGGTATGTTGCTGGTGGCAAAGACGTAGCCGCCGCCGGGCTTTGCGTGGGTCAGGCAGTACTCGGCGCTTGCGATGACCTCCTGCTCCGTGCCGGTCTGCATAGCGGCGCAGTGGACGTTGCCGCACAGCGCCACGCGCTTGCCGTAGAGGCGCTTGACCTCGGCTATGTCCACGCCCGCCATGGGGTCGAGGGAGTGCAACGCGTGGGGATTTGCGTCCACGAGCTGGTCGATTATGGGCATTATGTTGCCGTCTGTGTGCTTTATGGCGTAGCCGCCGTGCGAGCGTATGGCGTAGATAAGCTCGCTTAGGTAGGGCGCGACGAATTTTGAAAACATCTTTGGCGACATGAACGGCCCCTGGTTGAAGCAGTAGTCGCTGCAAAGTATGAAGCCGTCGTAGCCCGCGTCGAGCAGGGAAAGGTCGCGCGCAATGGCCTCGTCGCGCATTCTGGCGGCCTCCTCGTGCAGGCTGTCGGGGTCCTCGTACATGGCCACGGACATCTTCATCATGCCGTCGCCGTCGGGTATGGCAAAGGTGCCGTCCCCGTGCACGAAGAGCGCGAAGCTGTCGCCCGCAAGCTCGTGAATGTACCTCGCGGTGTCCTTTAAGTGCTCGTTGCTCAGGTAATGCACGCAGATGGCGTCGTGATCGAGCATCGTGTAGACCTCGATGAGCGTCTCGGCGTTCTGCCTGAGCTTGTACTCCTTCTCCTTCGGGGAGTCGTTTACCATGTCCTCCTCGGTAAGAAAGCTTTTGCCGCAAAGCTCACGGCTCAGCTGAAACTCCAATTCAAACGTGGGCACGCGATCCGGAATTCTGCCCTCCAGCGCGCAAAGAAAGCGCTCCCTGTGCGTCATATGCTTTTCCCCCATCAGAACGCCCTCATCTCCTTAAGGCGCTCGAGCGTGATGATCCTCTCGTCCGCGTAGACCTGCTTTACCCTTTCGGGGTCGTTGCCAAAGAGCACGCCGCCGTGCCACGGCATAATGTAGCTCCACGGCGCGTTCTGTTCAAAAAAGCTGTCCACGGCAGGCAGAAGGCCGCATTCGTGGAAGCAGAGAATCTTGTCGGGGCAGAGCTGCTTTAAGCGCGCATAGGCCGCTGCGTGCACGGTTTCGCCCCTGTAGGTGTCCGAGCCGGCGATGTCGAAATAATCCTCTCCGGGGTTCCAGCCGTCCAGCACGTCGTCGGCGTAACCCAGCACCCAAATGAGGTTATCCAGGCCGCAGCTTTGGGTATAGTAATCGTGCATCATGCGCCAGAGCCTTACAAAGCGCTCGCCGCCGCCCTTGCTCCACCAAAACCAGGTGCCGTCAAACTCGTGAAAGGGCCGGTACATTACCGGAACGTCCGCGTCCCTTAAGCGGCTGAGCGACTCGGCGCCCCTGTCCCAGCGCGCCATAAGCAGGCGGTTTGAAGCGCTGCCGGGTGTAAAAAGCTCGTCCCAGTCGGCTGTCTCGCCTTTGCAGGCGGGGTACGTGTTCTCCTGAATGCCCGTGTGCCAGCACACGGTGACTATGCCGCCCGCGTCGTTCCATTTGAGTGCCTGCTCTGTCACGCCTTCGTAGTCGTCGTGTATGAAGTCCAGCCCCAACATCGCGGGCAGCGAACCGCATGCGGCCTTAATCCATCTGATTTCGCTGAGACTGCCGCCCTTTCTGGGCGTGTCCTGCTGGCCCATGATTATGCGCCTGCCCGCTTCCTGACGCAGTAAGCGCATGAGTGCCTGCGCGCGAGGGCTCAAAAATGTGTTTGCCATAATGCTTTACCTGCGCATCGTTCAGTCGGTGCCGCCTATGATTATCTGCACCGGGAAGACATGCTGGCGGTTGTCGGAAACGCTTATGTCAAACTCCTCCTCGCCGTCGTCGTCCTCCTCCTGGCTCATAGTGAACACGGTGTACGTGCCGTCACCCGCCTGACCCCAGTCGTTTGTGCCCCAGCTGAGGAGCGTACCGTCGTCCATCTCGACAACTATGAACGCGTCGCCTATCGCGCAGCTTTTTACGTTCATGTACACGGGCATGGGCGTTTTGCCGTAGTTGATAAGCGTCACCTCGGCGGAGACGTAAAAGGGAATGCCGTCCTCGGTGAAGGTGGAAAAGAGGCTGTATACGCTGCCCCACAGGTACAGCGTGCCGTCCCGCGTTATGGCGCCGTTTGCGCTTAAGCCCCCTATGCCGCGTAAGGCGTCCTGCACGCCGTTTGGCGCGGGCTCGCTTATCCACGCGGCGGTGTCGAGGCCGAGCCTCCCCTCGTAGCCGGACGCGCCCATTACACAGAGCGCGCCGTCCTCAGGTATGAGCATTGCGGTCTGCCCGCCCGCGGCCACGCTTTTAATACCGCTCATGATGGAAACGGGTTCGCTTACGCGCTCACTTTGCCCAACGTAATAGCCGTTGCCCGCAAACAGCGCTTCGCCGCCCTCGGTGAGCATGAGCACAAAGTCAGTGCCGCAGGCGACCTCGGTGGCGTTTACGCTGTATTCGTTTACGTTTTCGCCGTCAAACCAGCTGACCGAGCCGTCGTCAAACAAAAGCGCGCAGCCCTTATCATCGGCGGCGATTTGCTTTACATTTTGGGAGAAAAGCGTTTTTTCGCTTATGACCGCGCCCGCGTCGATTAGTCTGCCGTCGGAGTTGTCTCCCCAGAGCCACACGTTCCCATCGGTGTCGAGCACGAGGGAAAACTGCCGCCCGCAGGCGATCTGCCTTGCGCCCTCAAACACCTTTTCGGGCGTGAGCTGCATGTAGTCTTCGCTCCACGGCACGCTTTCGCGCCTGTGGTTCGCGCCCCACGCCCATACGGCGCCGCTCTCATCGAGGTACAGCGCGTGGTTGCCCGAGGCCGCCACCTCTCCCGGCGCCGCGCAACAGAAAGCCAGCATCAAAAGCGCGATAAGCGCAGATATCGTCCTTTTCATTTATCTTGCCCTTACGATTTCGGTGAGCACGTCCACCATCTTTTCCATGTCCTGCACGCAGGCGATTTCGCCGCGGCCGTGGTGGTTTATGCTGCCTGTGGACAGGTTCGGGCAGGGCAGTCCCCTGAAGGACAGGCTCGCGCCGTCCGTGCCGCCCCTGACCGGGGAGGTGAAAGGAGTTACGCCGCAGTCGCAAAACGCCTTCCTTGCGCGCTCGATTATGTCCATGCGCCCGCGGATGATTTCCTCCATGTTGCGGTAGCTCTGGCGCGTGCTCACCTCGCAGGTGTTTTCGCAGTACTTTTCGTTTATGAAGGCGGCGCAGTTTTTCAGGAAAAGCTGCTTTTGCTCAAGCTTTTTGGAATCGTGATCCCTCAAAATGTACGTCAGCCTCGCGTTTTCGGGCGTACCCTCCATGTGCACGAGGTGGTAAAAGCCCTCCCTGCCCTCGGTGTGGGCGGGGGTTTCAGCGGCGGGCAGCAGAGAGGCGAATTCGGCGGCCATCAGCGCTGCGTTCTTCATGCGGCCCTTGGCGGAGCCGGGATGGATGGACACGCCCTTAAAGCTGATGACTGCGGACGCGGCGTTGAAGTTTTCGTATTCCACGCCGCCCAGCGCGCCGCCGTCCACCGTGTAGGCGAACTCTGCGCCGAAGAAGGGTATGTCCAGATCCGCCGCGCTGCCGCCGATTTCCTCATCGGGAGTGAAGCAGAGCATAACGTCGCCGTGCTTTATTTCGGGGTGCTTAATCAGGCGGTCGGCAAGCGCCATGATTTCCGCCACGCCCGCCTTGTCGTCCGCGCCGAGTATCGTGGTGCCGTCGGTAACTATAAGATCCTTGCCTGCCCAGGTTTTGAGGTGCGGGTAGAGCGCGGGATCGAGCACCACGTCGCCGCCCACGTGAATCGCGCCGCCGTCGTAGTTTTCGATTATGCGCTCGTTCATGGGAGAACAGGGCTCGTTGTCCACCACGTTAAGATGGGCGATAAGGCCTATCGCGCTCTGGTTCCCGGCGTTTGCGGGCACCTTGCCGTATACGTAGCCGTGCCCGTCGTTGAACACGTCCTTTACGCCCATAGAGCGCATGTCCTCCTCCAGCGCCCGCGCCATATCGAGCTGCTCGGGCGTGGAGGGCTTAAGTCCCGTGTCCTCCTTAGAGGCGGAGGGGATGTGGATGTACTTTCTGAAAAGCTCGATTACAAGGGACATGGTTTTCTCCTTTTTTCTTAATTTAATCAAATTGCCGCCCGTCCGGGGCGGCAATCAGTCGGCAAACCGCCGTATGGGTGGTTTGAATATGGTTATCATCGGGGCGCAAAACGCCGGATGAAGGCGTATTGCCATTGCCCGATTAATACCCCGTCTGCTGATACAGATTTTTCATTTTCTCGTGCGTTTCACCGGTCAGCCAGTCCACGTCGTCGGTGAGCCAGTCCATTATTTCAAGCTGACGGGTCTCCCACGCGGCGGTCGCGGCCTTTTCTTCCTCGCTGGGCTCGTGGTCGTAGCTCTTGACCAGCTCGCAGTAGCCGAAGATGTATTTATTCAGTGCGCAGCAAATGGTGAAGTTCGTTTCCGGGCCGTCGGGCACCTCGTCGCCCCGCGCGTCGATCAGCTTTTTGTGGCGGGCATAGTACTCGTCCGCGCAGCCGTCCTTGAGCACGGTAGCGAACACGCGCCTGCGAATGAGGCGCTTGTCCTGCCTGACCACACCTATGCAATGGTACATGAGGCGCATGTCCCCGGGGGCGGAAATGAGCTCGGCGTAGCTGCCAAGTTCATCCGCGAACGAATCTGTCAGCTGCGTTAAGCCGTTTGTGCCTTCGTCCTCATGCTCGCCGTAGAGGTAGAGAAAGTCGCCCACGCTCCAGGCGGAGACGTTTTTAAGGCCGAGCCTTGAGCAGGCTTCGTCTATATACCTTGCGCCGCTCCACAGTACGTTGATGAGCGTATTCTTTTGACTGTCCTTGATGCGATACATTGCGGATTCGCGTTTCATATTTTACCTCCTGCCGGCGCCGCCGCCGCTTGAACGTCCGCCGCCCGAACGGCCGCCGCCAAAGCTCGAACGACCCGAGCTTGAGAAGGAACGGCTGCCTGAGGAACGGCTGCTCGAGGAACGCCCTGAGCCGAAGACCGAGCGGGACGACGAGCTGCCCGTGGAACGGCCTGACGACCATGTACTGAACGAATTTCCCACCCTGGAGCTTGGGCGCGATCTTACCGTTGGCCCACCCACGGGACCCCTCGGCGGGGGCGGCGGAGGCGTGTGGCGCACGCGCCTGCCCACTATGACGGGAGTAGTGCGGACTACGCGCCTGCGGGAGCGCGAGGCTTTCGCTATCACGATCAGCAGCGCTATGACGATTATTATCACCAGAATCGCAAGCGCCATGCCGCCTGATGAGCCCGATACCTTGCCGCCGCCCGAGGAGCCGCCGCCGTAAGAGACGGTTGAGCCGCCGGAATAGGTGGCGGTGCTGCTGATTTTGCCGGTTTGCCTCAGCGCTACAGAGTCCCTGAAAGCGAGGTTTATGCCGTAATAATCCCTCACCGTTTCAAACAGCGCCCTGTAGATGCTTACCGCACCGTTTTCATAGTCGCCCTCGGCGAAATAAGGCTCAAGGTACTGATCCAGCAAATCGCCCGCGCGGCTGTTGCTTATAATAGCGGTTGTGCCGGAGCCGAGCGCAAGATAATAGTTGCCCAGATCCGGGTTTCTATCTATGAGCATCACAAGCAGCAGGCCGTTGTCCTTATCCTTGTCGCCCACTTCCCAGTCGTTGAACAGCTTTACGGTGTAGTCCGCGATGGTCGAGGAGCCTATGTCCGTAACCGTGGCCACGACTATCTGAGCGCCGCAGGCCTTGTAGAGGTCTATGGAGTTAAAGTAGATCACGGCCTCGGTTTCATTGCTCAGAACATTCGCAGTGTCGTTATAATAAAAGTCCTCGGACTTCTTGAGCGCGGCAGAGCTGCCGCAGGCGCTGAGCATGAGGCACAAAACCAGCGCCATCAGCGCGCATAAAAGCTTTTTCAATCGGATATCCTCCTATGCTCAGTATACAGAAAATGTATGGGTTTATCAGTGTCCGCTCTTGTCGGGCACGTAGTCAATTCCGAATAAGCCGCCTATCAGGCTTGCGGGGAAGCCGCCGCGCGCGTTGTTGTATGCGGCCGCGTCCTGCCAGTAAGGCATGTTGTTTATCTGGGTCTGGGTGGTGTTTATGGCGTCGTAGCTCCTGTAGACCGCGCCGTCCCAGCCCTCGCCCTTGTTAGCCTTGTATTCGTCGTATACGGTCTGCACCGTAGGCATGAGGCGGTTGTAGAGCTGAATCAGCGTTTTTTCGTCCTTCTCGGACTTAATATCGGAGACGAGCTGACGCAATTCGTCTATCTTCTCCTGGCTCACCTTGCCGGCCTCCATTTTGCCGTCCATCTCGGACGCGTAATCGGCGGCCTTGATAATATAGTTGTACACGCTCTCGGTGTAATTGCTTTCGCTGCCGGATTTGAATTCGCTTATCACCCTGTTATAACGGGCGTTAAGCTTCATCGGGCCTATCAGCAGCAGTGAAAGCGCCACGACAATGGCCAGCACGCTCAGGGCAAGCTTGCGGTTTTCCTTAAGCGGCGCGCTTTTTAAGCCCTCCTGCTTGTAGACCTCTTTAACCAGCTCCGTCTGGGCGGCCTTATCCAGTATTTTCTGCTCCTGCTTTTCAACTGCTGCCTGGCTCATAGGTGGTACCTTCCTTAATCAAACAAATATAGAGTATGGCTTAAGCGCACACAGCCGGTGCGCTTAAGCCCGAACAGCTATTGACGCATCAGCCCTTGAACTCAAGCAGCTTGGCCTTGAGCTCCTGCTCGATATTTCTCAGGGTCTCCTCGGCGGCGCGGCGCTTCTCCTTGCCTTCGTTCTGAATCTTGAGCACCTCGTCCATCGTGTCGATGAGCTTTTGGTTGGTGTAAGTCAGGGTCTCTATGTCTATAACGCCTCTCTCGGCGGCCTTGGCGGTCTCCACCGTGGCCATGTGCAGGTTTTCGGCGTTCTTCTTGAGCAACTCGTTTGTGAGGTTGGTCACGGCCTGCTGCGCCTCCATGGCCTGCTGGCTGTGCTCGATGCCCAGCGCGAGCACCATCTGGCTCTTCCACACGGGGATGGTATTGACTATGGTAGACTGAATCTTTTCCGCCATGACCGTGTCAGAGGACTGAATCAGGCGGATCTGGGGCGCCATCTGTATGGAGATGTTGCGGGTGAGCTCGAGGTCGTAGAGCTTCTTCTCGAAGCGGTCGGCCTTGTCGTTCAGGTCCTTCGCGGCCTGCGCGTCCTCGGGCAGGTTGGTTCGCTGCGCCAGCGCCACGGCCTCGGCGACCTCGGTGGCGCGGAACTTTTCGAGCTTCTGCTTGCCCATCTGGATGTATACGGTCAGGGTCTTGAAATACTTGAGGTTCTCATCGTAGAGCTCGTCCAGCAGCACGATGTCCTGAAGCAGGGTGACCTTGTGGGAGTTGAGCGCCTTGACGATCTCGTCCACGTTTACGGTCGCGCTGTCGTAGCGGGTCTTGAGCAGTTCGAGCTTGTTGGCCTTTTTCTTAAACCAGCCGAAGATGCTCTTTTTGTCCTCCGCGTCCACGGTGAAGCCCTTGAGCTCGACAACGAGCTTTGAAATCATGTCGCCGACCTCGCCCAGGTCCTTGCTCTTTACCTTTGAAAGAGCGGTGTCGCTGAAGTGGCTGAGCTCCGCCTGAACCTCGCCGCCGAAGGCGAACACGTCCGCGGTTTCCTTTAGGTCGGTCTTCTCTACCTCGCGAATCGCGTCGTAGATGGCCTTGCGCTCCTGCTCCTGCTTCTCGGGCGCCTGATTGGTGTCGATTTCCACATCGATCTTCTTGAGGGCTTCTTCAAACTCGGGGATTACGGCCTGTGCGGTGGCGGTGAACTGGTTCTCTGTCATGCTTCTCTCTCCTTTGTCAATGTGTTGCGGCGGCGACCTGCTTGTTTTCCAGATCGGCTTCGTTCTGAAGCTGCTTGCTTATGTTCTCTATTTCAGCGTCGATTTCCGACGCAGAGTAGGCGGTTTTGGAGGTCTTGGCGCGCTCCATCTCGGTTTTGTTGGTGAGGCCGTCCATTCGCAGCATTATCTTGAGCGCCTCTATGCCGGTGGCGATTTCGGCGGATTCGTTGTTGTAGAGCTTGTTCAAAAACTTTTCAAACGCGCCTGCGACCATGTCGAGGCAGCCCTCTATGCGCCTTATGCTGCCGTTTGCATTCTCGCCTGAGCGCGTGGCGGAAAACTGGCTGTAGTAGCCGAGCAGCTTATCCAGCGTGGGCAGGTAGTAGCTGAAGAAGGTGTAGGCGTTGCTCCTGTCCTCGGGGTCGTCTATCACCTCGTCTATTATGCCCTCGCTCGCGTCCGCTATGCGCGTGATGGCGGCGGCGACGGACGCGTCGCCCGCACTCTCGGCTGCGGCTCTGAAGCGCGCGATTATCTGATTGCTGTAGGCAATCTGCTCGTCCAGCTCCCTGTTGCCGGTGTACTCCTCGCGGGTCAGGGTCGCGTCCCTGCCTTTAAACAGGAACAAATCCGTGCCGAAGTACGCGCCGACGCTAAGAGCGGCGCTCAGCAGTATCGCCCAGAAGTTGTAAATCGGGAATATCAGCGAGCACAGGGCAAACACGCCCGCGGCGATGAAAATGGGCAGGGCGCTTTTTATGTGCACCTTCAATGTCTTTTTAGTCGGCTGTCTCATACTTCCTCCGGTATGTCAATGTCAAGTGATACGGGGCAATGGTCCGAACCCATTATATCCGAGTGTATGCGCGCTTGTTTTATGTAAGGCCTGAGCCTGTTTGAAACGATGAAGTAGTCTATGCGCCATCCCGCATTCCTTTCCCGCGCCCTCATGCGGTAGCTCCACCAGGAATACGCGCCCGTGACGTCGGGATAAAGGCAGCGGAAGCTGTCGGTGAAGCCGCTTGAGAGCAGCCGGGTCATCTTTTCCCTTTCCTCGTCGGAAAAGCCGGCGTTCATGTGGTTGGTGTCGGGGTTTTTGAGGTCTATTTCGTTGTGGGCGACGTTTAAGTCTCCGCAGAGTATCACGGGTTTGGTTTTGTCAAGCGCCATGAGGTAGGCTCTGAAGTCGTCCTCCCAGCGCATGAGGTAGCTTAGGCGCTTAAGGCCGTCCTGAGAGTTGGGCGTGTAGCAGCACACGAGGTAAAAGGATTTATATTCCGCGGTTATCACACGCCCCTCGGTGTCGTGCTCGGGAATGCCTATGCCCTTAGTGATCGAAAGCGGCTTTACGCGCGTGAACATCGCCGTGCCCGAATAGCCGGGCTTTTCGGCGCTGTTGAGCGTGACCTCGTAGCCCGCCATTTCGTTTGTGAACTGTTCGGGCTTGAGCTTTATCTCCTGCAGGCATATCGCGTCCGCGTCGAGCGCGCCGACGCTCTCATAAAAGCCCTTGCCCAGACAGGCTCTGAGCCCGTTTACGTTCCAGCTCACAAATCGCATCATTGCACCGCCCGCATACATATTCATATTTATTATAGCATCAAATAAAAGAATTATCAATACGCAAAGATAAAAAACGTTCAAAAACGAAAAGAATTTGACAACAAACGACAACGCGCCGGCTTTTCAGTGCGCATGAGCGGCAAGGCCTACAAAGCACCCACTGCATCCAAAGCGGCTCTTCGAAAGTTAACAAAGCGTCAACTTTATTGCATATTGACAAATGGGTTAGACAGTGCTAATATACTTTACGGTTAGTTAATTTAAACTAACAAGGAGGACACATGACCTGTTCACAGCTGAACTGCCTGCTTGAGCTTTACCGCCTGTCCCTTGTAAAGAAGGAAGTGGCGTCGGTGACGCTTACCAAGGGTCTCGGCTTGAGCAAGCCCTCGGTACACCGGCTGCT
>JAFPYA010000069.1 GCA_017412445.1 Clostridia bacterium | reverse complement strand
TCAATCCGAATAAGATTCTGACGCAAGATGGTGAAAAACGCTTGAACGCCATAAGGGAGTTCACCGAGTTCGGGTCGGGCTTCAGGGTCGCCATGAGGGATCTCGAAATCCGCGGCACTGGCAACATTCTCGGTGCGGAGCAGAGCGGACACATGGCGTCCGTAGGCTATGACCTGTACGTCAAGATGATAAACGAGGCCATAAGCGAGATGCAGGGCAACACAGTGGTCCAGCCCGTGCAGACGAAAATCGACATCAAGCTTGACGCCTATCTGCCTGTTGAATATATACAGGCGGATTCAATGCGCATAGAGATGTACAAGCGCATTGCTGAAATCCGCGATGAGGAAAGCAAGGAAGATGTTATAAACGAGCTCATAGACCGCTTCGGAGACCCAGGCAAGGCGGTTATGAACCTGATAAGCATTTCTTATATAAAGGCACTGTGCGAAAAGCTCGGCATTTCAAACATCAGCCAGAGCACCGGTACGCTTGTTATGAAGTTCTCTCAGGAAGCGCAGCTCGATCCAATTGCGCTTATGAAGGCCGTGAGCGAAGACAAGCGCCTGAAGTTCGTGCCCAGAGGCACCGGAATACTGAACTTTACCGAACCGAAGGCTGATACCGAAAAGCTGGTTACGAGCTGTATAAAGGCATTGAAAAAGCTGAACGAGCGTCTTGACAAAGAGGCGGTGAAAGAAGTTGGATGATCGCGGCATAAGGCAGGGCTTCCTGCCGGTCACAAGGGAGGAGATGCTCGCAAAGGGCTGGAGCGAGCCTGACTTTGTGTACGTTTCAGGCGATGCCTACGTCGATCATCCTTCGTTTGGACTGGCCATAATCTCGCGAGTGCTTGAGCATGAGGGCTATCGCATATGCATGCTGCCTCAACCGGATTGGCATACTAAAGATGATTTCATGCGCTTCGGCAGACCTAAATACGGCTTTTTGGTGGGCAGCGGCGTGGTAGATTCCATGGTCAACAATTATACCGCCGCCAAGAAGCGCAGGAACGACGACGTCTATTCTCCGGGCGGTAAAGGCGGGCGCAGACCCGACAGGGCGCTCATAGTATATTGCAATCGTATCCGCGAAGCGTATTCCAATATCTTTATCGCTATTGGCGGCGTTGAAGCGTCGCTCAGGCGCTTTGCCCATTACGATTATTGGGACGATAAAGTGCGTTCTTCTATGCTGGTGGACAGCGGTGCCGACATACTCATGTTCGGAATGGGTGAGGAAACCGTGGTCGAGGTGGCTAAATTTGCCGAGTCGCGCCGCGATTATTACGCCTGCGATATTCCAGGTACCTGCGTGATGAGCCGTGAGTTGCCCGCAGACGCCCTTGAGTTGCCTTCAGCCGAGGAGGTTATGGCGGATAAGCAGGCGTACTGCAAAGCCTTCATGATGGAATATGACAATCAGGATCCGATTCGCGGCAAGCGCCTCGCCCAGAAGGACGGAGCACGGTGGCTAATACAAAATGTGCCAACAAGACCGCTTGATACCAAGAAGCTTGACTACGTATATGCACTCAATTATACGCGTTCGTGGCATCCCATGTACGAGAGCGAGGGCGGAGTGCCCGCTTTAAGCGAGGTTGAATTTTCTATTGTTTCCGAGCGTGGCTGCTTTGGGTCTTGCAATTTCTGCGCCCTCACATTTCATCAGGGCCGCATAGTGACTTCGCGCAGCAAGGAGTCGATACTCAGAGAAGCGAAGCTGCTCACTCAGTCGCCAGCCTTCAAGGGCTACATACATGACGTAGGCGGACCTACGGCGAATTTCAGGCATCCATCATGCCAAAAGCAGTTAAAGGCCGGCACATGCTCACACAGGCAGTGCCTGTTTCCAAAGCCATGTCCAAATATTGACGCGGATCACAGCGAGTATATCGACATACTGACCGCGCTCAGAAATCTACCCAAGGTTAAAAAGGTATTTGTTCGAAGCGGCATAAGATACGATTATATGCTGCTTGACAAGAAAAACTCCCTGCTCGAGGAACTGGTCAAGCATCACATAAGCGGACAGCTTAAGGTCGCGCCCGAGCATATATCCCCCAAGGTGCTTTACTATATGGGCAAGCCTGGCAAGGAAGTATTTGAAGAATTTCGCCGGGAGTACGAAAAATCGAACAAGCGCAACAACAAGCGGCAGTTCCTCGTGCCTTACTTCATGTCAAGCCATCCCGGCTGCACGCTTGAGGACGCAATAATGCTGGCCGAGTATATGAAAAAAACACACCTGCATCCTGAGCAGGTACAGGATTTTTATCCTACGCCAGGCACGTTGTCTACTTGTATGTTCTACACGGGCATAGATCCGCGCACAGGCAAAAAAGTGTACGTCGCCAAATCCTACGAGGAAAAGGCCATGCAGCGCGCTTTAATGCAGTATAACCACCCGCAGAACCGGGAGCTGGTAATAAAAGCCCTGAAAAAGGCAGGACGGCTCGATCTGATAGGGCACGGTGAAAACTGTCTGATTTCATACTCTGCGCCTCGCAGGTTCAAAAACGGCACTGCTGAAGCTGTTCATAATGGCAACAAAACTCAACCGACCCGCGACGCACGGAAGGGAAAGGGACATGAAGCTGAAAATAAGCCTCGTAACAGGCACAAATGAAGTAATGGAGATTGAGGCCGAAGAAGGGCAAAACCTCTACGAGGTGCTGGCATCACACGGCGTACAGCTCAGCGCGCCCTGCGGAGGAAGAGGGCGCTGCGGCAAATGCAAGGTAGAGCTTTGCGACGCCATCAAAACCGAAACCGGCTCGCCTGCCGAACTCTTCTCAAAAATGATTGCACTGTAAGACTTATATCAGCTGAGAACAAGATACTTACAGACGGTCGACGTAAAGTATTTTCAACAGATGGGCGAGAGGGGCTGGCTCTGGCAGTAGACGTAGGCACTACGACCGTTGCCGCTTATTTGCTTGACAGTCAAAACGGCATCGAGTTGGCCTCGGATTCGTTCCTTAACCCCCAGCGCATACACGGTGCGGACGTAATAAGCCGCATGAGCTTTGCGTGCGAATGCAGGGAAAATGCTCTGCTTATGCAGCGTGAGCTGCTCGATTTAATTGATGAAGCCGAAAAAAAGATGATTGCACAGGTTGATGTTCCTGTAGACAGCGAGGTTTGCGAGCGAGTTCTTGTGGGCAATACTGCGATGATGCATATAGCCTCCGGCATGGATACCGGCGGAATATCACGTGCGCCGTATTATCCGGAGTATACATCGATGCATAAGCGTGTTATTGACGGGCGGCAATACATCTTTGGAGGGTGTATTTCAGGCTATGTCGGAGCGGACACCGTGGCGGCCATGCTGGCTTGCGAAGTAGACAAAGCCAACGACAACGTGCTGCTTATCGACATAGGCACAAACGGTGAAATCGTACTTAAAGCAAACGGTAAATTATCCTGCTGCTCCTGCGCGGCCGGACCGGCTTTTGAAGGTGCGCACATCAGCTGCGGCACTGGAGCTGTAAGCGGCGCAGTCGATCATCTCTCAGCCAAAGACGGCGGATTTGCTTTCACTACGATTTCCGGTGCTGATCCCTCAGGTATATGCGGCAGTGGCCTTGTGGACGCAGTGGCGTACCTTATGGATGAGGAGCATATCACGCCGATGGGAAGGATGAAGGAGCGCTTCGTGATATCAAACGAGGTATACATCGAG
Source organism: Clostridia bacterium (assembly GCA_017412445.1). GTDB lineage: Bacteria > Bacillota > Clostridia > Christensenellales > Aristaeellaceae > RUG14130. Next base: position 791 of record JAFPYA010000069.1, on the reverse strand, counting down.
CCTTCCGACATAAGAGAAGTGCAGCTGGCTAAGGCGGCGATTGCCGCAGGTATCGAAATACTTGCTGACCGAGCGGGAATCAGCTTAAATGAAATAGACCGCGTCCTTCTTGCAGGAGGTTTCGGGAATTATATAGACGTGCATTCTGCCTGTAAAATCGGCTTGCTGCCATCTGAGCTCGAACAGAAGGTCATCCCCGTTGGAAACGCCGCAGGAGACGGCGCCAAAATGCTTGCGCTGTCAAAGAATGCCACGCTGTCTGCTGAAAAGCTCAGACTGAAGACTTCGTACATTGAGCTCTCAGCGCAGGAGGACTTCGAGGATATATATACCGATAATCTTATTTTTGAAATAGATTGAAATAGTTTTGAAATAATTTCATAAAACTTTCGCAAACATATTGACAGACTTGGTTCGGTTTTGTATAATAATAACAGACTTTGGTTCTGAATTAATTACACTAAATCGGACGGTGACTCCAGTGCGCAAGGGCGATATGCGGAAGGCGGCCATAATCGAGACCGCGGAAAGTCTGTTTTTTTCCAAGGGCTACGAAAACACATCCATACAGGATGTACTTGACGCACTGAGTTTATCGAAGGGCGGCTTTTATCATCACTTTGAGAGCAAGCTCTCATTGCTCGATGCGATAAGCGAAAAGCGCGTTGAAAACTACGCCAATCAGTGCAAGGGTACGATTGCCATTGGCAAGCTCACCGGTATAGACAAGCTCAGCTGCGCTCTGTCGTATTGTAGCTACCTTAAGGATAAGTCTTACGATTTTATCGCTA
>JAFPYA010000068.1 GCA_017412445.1 Clostridia bacterium | reverse complement strand
TAGCGTCTGGCGCTACCGCTATCACGATTTCGTGACCGAGCGCTTCGCCCATTGCTACGGCGACATGATCGGCGAATGGTGTGAAAAGCACAACATCGCCTACACAGGCCACTTTCTGTCCGAGCGCACGCTGTACAGCCAGACGCTGGCGCTGGGCGAGACTATGCGTCAGTACCGCGCTCAGCAGCTGCCGGGAGTTGACATACTTGCCAATCAGTATGAGCTTACCACCGTAAAGCAGGCTGAATCCGTGCGCAGGCAGATGAACCGTGAAGGTCTCGTATGCGAGCTTTACGGCGTGCTCGAATGGGACGTGAGCCTGCTTGAACATAAGCTTCAGGGCGACTGGCTGGCGGCGCTTGGCGTAACCACGCGCGTGCATCACCTGACGTTTATGTCCATGGGCGGCGAGTCCAAACGCGATTGGCCGGCCTCGATAGGCTATCAGTCGCCGTGGTGGAAGTATTACGCGCCTCTCGAAACATATTTTGCAAGAGTAAACGCGCTTCTGACCCGCGGCAAGGCCGTGTCCCGCGTGGCCGTGCTGCATCCGATAGAGAGCTTCTGGCTCCTGTTTGGTCCCAACAGCCAGACGCTCGACAGGCGACAGCTTATGGACGAGCAGTTTGAAAATCTGGCTCAATGGCTATTGTACGGGCTGATTGATTACGACTACGTCTCCGAGGCGCTTATGCCGGGGCTTGTATCCGTTTCGGGCAGCGAGCTGTGCGTAGGTCATGCAAGGTACGAGGCTGTGGTCGTGCCTGAAATACTCACCGTGCGTCAGAGCACTCTCGATATATTGGAACGCTTCGCCGACGCCGGCGGCAAGGTCGTAGTGCTCGGCAGCGCGCCCGAATATGTGGACGGTCTTCCCTCGAATGTAGCCAAGTCGCTGTGGGATAAAGCCGAATCCGTCAGATGCGACAGGGTGCATCTGCTCAAGGCGCTTGAGGACTGCAGGGACGTCGACATACGCATGCTTTCAAACGGCAAGCGCGCCGACAATCTGATATACAATTTGAGGAATGACGGAAGCGAACGCACGCTGTTCATTTCTCACGTGCGGGACGAAAAGACCTCCGCTCCACAGCTCTGTGAAGTCACGCTCAAGGGGCTTTGGCGCGTCTGTGAGCTTGACGCCATGAGCGGCGAAGTGCGCGAGCTCGGCGGCACTCAGGACGGTGCGCACACGCGTATTGTTTGGCGCGCGCATTGCCACGACTCGCTGCTTCTGAGGCTTGCGCCCGGAGCAATTGCAGCGCCTGAGGCGCTTAAGAGTGTGCCCGAAAACCGCATCACTCTATGCAGCAACCCGCAAGCATTCCAGCTGCATGAGCCAAACGCCCTGCTGCTGGACAGAGCGCGCTTCGCGATTGACGACGAGAGCCTGAGCGAAGAAAAATGCGATATACTCAAGCTCGACAATGCGCTCAGGCTCAAGGCAGGCCTGCCCGCAAGAAACGGCAATCAGGTACAGCCGTGGCTGACGCCCGCCGAGCCTGCGAAGCATACGGCGCACCTGCTTTACACCTTCAATTCAGTTAAGGCATTTAACGGGCTGAAGCTGGCTATCGAACAGCCGGAAAACGCCGCAATAACTCTGAACGGCGTGCCCGTTTCAAATAAGCCCGTCGGCTGGTACGTGGACGAGGATATTAAGACGCTGGAGTTGCCGAGGGTCGAAACGGGCGCGAATGTGCTTGAATTGACAGTGCCGCTCACAAAGCGCACAAACCTCGAAAGCCTGTACATACTTGGCAATTTCGGCGTGGATATGGCGGGCGATATGACGCTTACCGACATGCCCGAAGCGATATTCACGGGAGATCTCACGCGGCAAAGCCTCCCCTTCTATACCGGCAACATAAGCTATTATTATGACTTCACGCTGAGGGAGGATGCCTGCCCGACGCTTAAGCTCAGGCACGCGCTTACGCCCGTAGCGTGCGTAAAGCTCGACGGCAAAGAGCTCGGCGTGGTGTTCACCGAGCCGTGGCAGCTTGCCTTGGGACAAGTGAAAAAAGGCACTCACCGCATAGAAATAGTCCTCTGCGGCACGCGATTCAACGGCTTTGGCACGCTGCACAACGCCAACCCCGACTACAAATGGTACGGCCCCGACGCTTACAGAACCCAAGGCGATGAATGGACGGACGCCTACCTCGTAAGGCCGTGGGGACTTATGGACGAGCCGGATCTGTTCGTGTAGCTCGCCGCTGTATTCACCATTTACCGAAGTATACTTCCCAAATAAATTGAACCCTCATCAAGCACAGCCTGGCGAGGGTTTTAAGCTTATATTGCTTTCGCAGAATCATTATATGTCTACAGTGATGGATCGGCACTGCTTTCAATCAAATGAGCAGGTAATTCGGGGCTAAGCAAGCCATCGCGCTGTGAAGGAGAGCAGGAACCGGGCCCTGATTGCGGTGAAAAAAATTTCCGTTTCATTCAACCTGGCACCTCTTTTGTACATCTAATATATGAAAGCCGAGGTGATGAGCTTGGACGAAGCCGAATTCAGCGCGCGCATCCTGAATATCAGGCGCCGACTGTATTGCACGGCGTACTCCATTTTGTGGAACGACGCCGACTGTCTGGACGCGATGCAGGAGGCCGCCGCCCGGGCCTGGATGCACCGAGGACGGCTTAGAAACGAGGACTACTTTGAAACCTGGTTTACCCGCATTCTTATCAACGAGTGCAAGGCGCTTTTGAGAAAGCGGAAGGGCGAGGGCGCGCTCACGGAGGACATCGCTGCAGCGCGGCGGGATATGCCCGCCGATCTCGATCTGAGAGACGCGCTCAAGCGCCTGAAGCCCAAATACCGTCTGCCCCTGATACTGCACTATCAGGACGGGTATTCACTTAAGGAAGTGGCCCAAATTCTGGGTTTAAGAGAAGCCCTCGTTAAGTCCCGCCTGCATCAGGCGCGCAGAGAGCTTAGACACCTTCTGGGAGGTGAAGATTATGAAGCTTGACAAGGCGTTTCCCCCGACGCCCGCGGCTTTCGGGGACGCCGTTTTCAAAGGTATAAGAGAAGGAGAAAAACGCATGAAGATGAAATATAAGATGAGACTTAGTATGATCGCCGCATGCCTGGTCGTGTGCCTGCTGGTCGGCGCTTACGCCGCGGGCACGGGCGACCAGACCGACACGACCAGTGTGTCCGCACCGGAAGGTGGCGGTGCCATCATTGGAGGCAGCAACGAAAAAACAGATATCTTCGTCACCGTGTCGCTTTCGCCCACGCCCGAAAACGTGCCTTATCCCGGCGACAAGACCGCCCAGGAAGAGATGGTCTACATAACCGAGCGCGGCATATTCTACCATTCCGATCCAACCTGCTCCGGAATGAAGAACGGATACCTTGTCCCGGTCAGCGAAGCTGAGGAAGAGGGCAAGCACTCCTGCCCCGTGTGCCTGAGCGACAGATACGTCGATCCGAACACCTACTTCGAGAAAGCCATGGACTCGCTTGAAGCGGTCTTTCCCGGCAGCGTACAGGTCTACATGGAACATTATAATACCGAGCAGTTCCATACAGATTTGCCCTGGGTGGACGACGATATCGTCGACGTAAACCTGTTCGCAGGCGACGTCAAGGTGGCGCTGGTCCAGTTTGACAGCAACCGGTGCATCAATATAACTTTCTTTTTCAAAGACGTAGAAATCTGCCGCAAGATCCTCGCCTGCCGGGAGGAAAATACCCTTTCCGACAAGCTGGTCGATCTGTCCCTGATTTGTAAGGAAGAGCTTTTAAACAATCTTCTGACGACGGTGCACGACAGCGTGCGCAGCCGTATGCCCGTGAGCAGCGAGTATTACAACCTGCAGATTATCGAGCTAAGCTTCGCCGATGAGGAGTGCATGACCGCTGCCTTCCATTTTGTAACGCAGTATTCCTGTGAGGCCTCCTTCACCTTTGATCTG
>JAFPYA010000067.1 GCA_017412445.1 Clostridia bacterium | reverse complement strand
TTGACCGAAAGGCCTTTATTGTGGGCGTAGGTGTCCATGGAGCTGTCGAGATTGCAGTACACCACGGCGTCCTCAACGCCTTCAAACGCGTCGTCCTCTATCACTACGTCGGGACTGAAGCAGTAGACCGTAAGCAGCCCCGTGCAGTTCTGAAAGGCCTTGGAGCCTATATACGTAAGGTCTTCGTCAAGCGTAATCGTGCTCAATGCCTGATCCTCGCTGAAAGCCCCGGCCTCTATGACCTTGACGCCGAGCTTTGAAGCTCTGACCTCGCCCTCAGCTGCGCACAGCGGCACGAGCAGCGCCAGAAGCAGCATGAACACTCCTATCTTTTTAAGCATAAAAACACCTCCGAGATACACTTATACATTATCAGTATACTACAAAACACCGCTTTGTGTCAAGATGCGAAGCGCGGCTTAACTTGCGTATAAATCAGGCGTACAAAAATCCCGAAAGGTTCCGCTTTCGGGATTTTTCGTTTACATATCCTTGATAAATCCTCTGTTCTGCCACACGTACAAGAAGCCCGACCAGAGCGTCAGCGCACAGGAGACGAACATCATTATAATGGTAATCCATTCGAGCACGTTCTGAGGCGTGTGCAGTGAATACGGATGGTTCAAATAGTAGCCGTCCCTGAAGGGGATGAACACTATGGCCATAGGAATGAATATCATCTGGGTCACGGTCTTGAGCTTTCCCCAAATACCGGCGGCGATGACCTTGCCATCCGATGCGGCCACGAGGCGGAGACCCGTCACTATAAACTCGCGCGCGAGCATTATCACGCACACCCACGCGGGCATCTTGAGGTGGCACACAAGCATCACCAGCGCGCTCATCACCAGCAGCTTGTCCGCTATGGGATCGAGAAACTTGCCGAAGGTGGTGACCATATTCCTCGAGCGGGCGATGCGGCCGTCGAGCAGGTCGGTAAGCGAAGCCAGGATGAAGATCGCCACGGCTATGTACTGGTACACGGGCTTTCGTATATACATGAAGACCATGAACACGGGCACAAGCACAATTCTGGTAAGCGTGAGTTTGTTCGGAAGATTCATAATACTACCCCCATAAGATCATATGCGTCACATTCCGTGATTTTTACCTGTACGTATGCGCCCGGCTCGATTTCCCTGTCTGACTCGAGGTATATCACGCCGTCCGCCTGCTCGGGCGATTCCATCATGCTGCGGCCGTAGAGGCGGCCTTCCTCGTCCGTGCCCTCGACCAGCACCTCATAAATCTGCCCTACGCGCGCGGTGTTGTTTTCAAGCGAAATCGCCTGCTGGGCAAGCATCAGCTCGTCAAGCCTCTTTTGCTTTACATCCTCGGTGATTTGCTCCGGCATATCCGCCGCGGGCGTGTTTTCCTCGGGCGAATATGTGAACGCGCCCAGCCTGTCGAAGCGCACGTCCTTTACAAAGTTCATCAGCTCCTCGAACTGTGCATCCGTTTCACCGGGGAAGCCGACTATCATCGTGGTCCTTAGCGTAATTCCGTATTCGCGGCACTTCTTGAGCAGCGCTTTTATCTCGGCGCTCCTGCCGCGCCTGTTCATGCGGGCAAGCAGCGCGTCGTTTATGTGCTGAAGCGGCAAATCGAGGTATTTGCAGATTTTGGGATTGTCGCGTATTTCGCCAAGCAGTTCCTCGTTCACTGTGTCCGGATAACAATACAGCACCCTCACCCAGTGAATGCCGGGGATCTCGCTTGCCTCGTGCAAAAGCGTTTTGAGCAGGAGAGGACGGCCTTCAAAGTCGCTGCCGTAGCGGGAGGTGTCCTGAGCTATGAATGTTAGCTCGGTTACGCCGTCGGCGGCGAGCTGTCTGCACTCGGCGATGATGTCGTCATAGGGTCTCGAAACGTATCTGCCCCTTATCAGCGGTATGGCGCAGTAGGTGCAGCGGTTGTCACAGCCATCCGATATTTTGACGTAGGCGCTGAAGGATGGCGTAATCAGCGACCTCTTCTGCTTCAAAAACCTTTCGCCGCCGCCCATGCACACGGGACGCTCGTCCATCATCATTCGCCTTATCACTTCGGGCAGCTTTGCGTACTCGCTTACGCCCATGAAGCCGTCGACCTCAGGCAGCTGAGCTTTCAGGTCGTCGGCGTATCTCTGCACGAGGCAACCGGTGACAAGCAGCTTTTTGAGCCCGCGCTTTTTCATTTCCGCCATCTCGAGTATGGTGTCTATCGACTCCTGCTTAGCGCTGTCTATGAAGCCACAGGTGTTCACAATTATCACGTCCGCCTTTTCAGCATCCGCGACTATTTCCATACCGTTCTCACTGAGCATACCCATCATCACCTCGCTGTCCACGAGGTTTTTGCTGCAGCCCAGCGAAACCATGCCGATTTTAAGTGCCATTATTATACGTCCTCTTGAAAGATTTGATTGAACTGTTCGCGGGTTATGAGCACCTCGCGGCTCTTTGAGCCTTCGCTCGCGCTGACGTAGCCCATCCTGGCCATCATGTCCACGAGTCTGCCGGCTCTGGCGTAGCCCACGCGCAGCTTGCGCTGCAGCATGCTTATTGACGCCTGACCCGCCTCGACCACGCAACGGAGCGCTTCCTCAAAGAGCTCGTCCGTTTCGTCGTTGGCTTCCTCGTCCTTCTTGTCCTTCTTTTCGGCGTCGGACAGGCCGGC
>JAFPYA010000066.1 GCA_017412445.1 Clostridia bacterium | reverse complement strand
TAGCTTGTTGACTATCGCGTTGAACGCACCCAGCAGCAGGCCAAAGGTCAAAAAGCCGCCGCTTGCCAGCACTATCAGTAGCATCGGCTGATAATTCGCGCCAAACACGGTTACGCCGAATATGGTGCCGTTGCCTATGATTTCGCGTATGGAGCCTATGAGCGTAAGCGCCAAAGTGAAGCCCACGCCCATGCCCAGGCCGTCTATCGCGCTGTCGAGCACGGGATTTTTGCTTGCGAACGCCTCAGCGCGCGCAAGTATGATGCAGTTGACCACTATCAGTGGTATGAATATGCCGAGGCTTTCGTAAAGCGAGGGCAGATACGCCTGCATAAGCAGCTGTATCATAGTAACGAACGTGCATATGACGACTATGAACGCCGGAATTCGCACCCTGTCGGGAATGAACCTTCGAAGCAGCGAAATCACCACGTTTGAGCCGAGCAGCACGAAGGTGGCCGCCGCGCCCATGCCCAGGCCGTTCAACGCGCTCGTGGTGACCGCCATGGTGGGGCAGGTACCCAGCACCAAACGGAAGGTGGGGTTTTCGGTAATGACGCCGTTTAAGAAAATCCTACCGAGCTTGCCGCCCTTTGATTGCTCACTCATGCGCTTTTTCCTCCTTCACCTTCTTGTGGCCGTACACCTTGTGAGGAATGTATCTGTCGAGCAGGGGCGTGAGCAGGTTCATAAACAGCACCGCGTAAGTCGCGCCCTCGGGGTATGAGCCCCATTTTCGTATCACTACCGTTATTATGCCTATGCCGCAGGCGTAAACCACCTGCGCGTGCACAGACATGGGGCTGGTGGTGTAGTCGTTTGCCATGAACGCCGCGGCGAATATCAGGCCGCCCGCGAGCACGGTGTATATCGGGTCAAGCCCCACTATCCACGCCATAACGAAGGCGGAGAGCACCGTAAAGGTGGGGATGCGCCATGTGACCGTGCGGGTCAGTATCAGAAATACGAGTCCCGCGATAATAGCCAGCTTGCAGGTTTCGCCTATAACTCCGGGGATACGGCCTATGAGCAGATCGAGATAGCTGTACTCGCTGTATGCGCCCTCGGCCAGGGGAGTGGCCTTGGTGATGCCGTCAATGTCTATGTGGCTGGTCAATACCGCGGGCCATGAGGCCAGAAGCATCGCACGCGCCGCTAAGGCGGGATTAAGGAAGTTGTCGCCTATGCCGCCGAAGAGCTCTTTTACTATTATGATGGCAAACGCGCTGCCAATCATTATCATCCACCAGGGAATCTCGGGCGTGACCACAAGGGCAAGTATCATGCCCGTTACCAGGGCGGAGCAGTCCTTTATGCGCACGGGGCGCTTGGTTATCAGCTGCCACAACAGCTCGCTGAGCACCGCGGAAGCCATGGATACAAGTATGACCATCAGCGCCTTAAGGCCGTAATTGTACACGCCGAACGCCGCTGAGGGTGTGAGGGCTATAAGCACGTTCACCATCAGCCTCGTGGATGAGCGGGGCGAGCGTATGTGCGGCGCGGTGGAAAGTCTCAGGCTCATTTCGCGTTGCCTCCCTTCGCCTTAGCCTGCGCGGCAAGCTTCTGCTTAACTATCTTGAACGAGGCCGTGAGCCAGCGGCGGGACGGGCACTCGTAGGAGCAGCAGCCGCACAGTATGCAGTCGTTTACGTACAGGCTCTTTGCCACGTCCAGCTTGTCCGCGTCCGCGGCGCGCTTTATCAGGTAGGGGTTGAGCCCTATGGGGCAGGCCGCCACGCATTTGCCGCAGCGAATGCAGGGGCCTTCGTCTATGCTGCGCGCGTCCTTGTCGTTGTAGACCACAATGCCGTTCGTGGATTTGGCCATGGGTATGTCGGTGTTGGGTATGCAAAGGCCGGTCATGCCGCCGCCGAAGGCGATTTTGCCGGGCTCCTCGCTGAAGCCGCCGCACGCGCCTATCATGTCCTCGACCACGGTGCCTATGCGAACTCTCAGGTTCGCGGGCTCCTTTACGCAGCCGGTGACGGTGGTTATGCGGCTGACCACGGGCTTGCCGTATACTATCGCGTCGTAAATCGCGGCGCAGGTGCCTACGTTCACGACCACCGCGCCTACGTCTATAGGCAGCTTGCCGGCCGGCACCTGCTTTTTGGTGACCACCTCGATAAGCTGCTTCTCGCCGCCCTGCGGGTATTTGGTCTTGAGCACCTGCACGCTTATGCCTTGACTGCGGGCCGCAAGTATCTGCATGCTCTCTATAGCGTCGGGCTTGTTGTCCTCTATGCAGATTACGCCCTTGTCCACGTTCAGCGCGCGCATCACGGCTCTCAGGCCGCCTATTATCTTTTCGCCGCTTTCGAGCATGAGCCTGTGGTCGCAGGTCAGATGGGTTTCGCATTCCGCGCCGTTTACCAGCACCACGTTGCACTTCTGCTCGGGCTTCGGGCTCAATTTTACGTGAGTGGGGAAGGACGCGCCGCCCATGCCGCAGATGCCCGCGTTCTTTATGGCGGGTACTATGAGCGCGGGGTCGACCGTCTCCACGTCGCCCAGAGGCTTAAGCTCCACCCACTCGTCCTTGAAGTCGTTGGCGATGGTTATGCACTGCACGTTGGCCTCGCCTATGTAGGGAATCATGCCCACGTTCGTCACTTCGCCGCTGACCGAGGCGTGTACGGGTATGCCCAAAAAGCCCACGGGCTCGGCGATAACCTGTCCCATAAGCACGTGATCGCCCTTTTTGACGCAGGGTGTGGAGGGCGCGCCTATGTGCATGGAGGTGATCAGGCGCACTTCTTCGCTCACAAAGTCGCGCACGCTCAGTGCGCGGGTGGCTTTTTTGTTTGAATAATTCAGGTGCACGCCCCGCTTGAAGGTCACTGTCATTCGCCTTCACCTGCCTTGGTGCCGCTGCCGAAGGCGGCGTTAATGTATTCGCCGAAGCGGTTGACCGCGCTCGCCACGGCCTTTGAAGAAATAGTGGCGCCGGTCACAGAGTCCACGCCGTTTGAATCGGCGGTATCTCCGGTTTTGAGTATGGTTATGGGCGTGCTGAGCCCCTTGAAGCGTTCGGTGAAGTCGGCGTCCTTAGTCTTTGCGCCAAGACCCACCGTCTCGCTGAAGTTGCTGCCGCCTACGGAAATGCCGGTGATGCTGCCGTCGAGGTCTATGCCGGTTATGACCTCTATCTCGGCCTTGTAGCCCTGCACGGTCACCTGACCCACGTAGCCCACGACATGGCCTTCGGCGTCCTTGCCGACGTACAGCCAGTCGACTGCGTCTCCGGCTTCAAGCTGTTCAAAGCTTTCGGCGGTGCCGAGCACCCTTGCACGGGTGTTTTCGGCCTCAAGCAGCTGGCGCTCGTTTATGGTGCCCTCGGTCAGCGTGTAGACGCCGCCGAGTATCAGCCCGGCCGCCAGCGTGATGATCAAAAGCACCACGTAGCTGGGCAATGTCCTTAAGGATTTCATGGACATCCTCCGTTCCGAAATTATCTCTTCTATATTATAACATTTTGTGAGCGCTTGTCAATTCAAAATGTAATTTTGAAGCGCGGAAACGTCGTCAAATATTACTTCCGCTCCGCCTTCCAAAAGCTGCTCGCGGCTTCTGAAGCCCCATGAAACGGCGGCCATGGGCAGATGGGCGTTTTTTGCGGTCTCAATGTCTACGCCGCTGTCTCCAACATACAGGGTCGTTGCGGGATTGGCCGAAAGAGTCCGCATTATCAGCAATGTGCCCGTGGGGTCGGGCTTCTTGGGCACTGTTTCGCTTTCGCCTACGGTAAAATCGATGAGCTCTCCGAAATGTTCGCGGCTGAGCATCTTTGCGCCCGCGTCGTATTTGTTCGAGGACACGGCGGTCTTTATGCCCGCGGCTTTAAGCGCATGCAGCAGCTCGGTTATGCCCTCGTAGGGGCGGGTTTTTATGTTTAAATGCTCGCTGTAGTAGCTCTTAAAGCATTTGAACACGCTTTGCACGGTTTCCTCGTCAGAGCCCTCTGGCACGGCGCGCTTTGCCATCATATACAACCCGTCGCCCACATAGGACTGCATTTCGCTTAATGTGTGCTCCTTAAAGCCGTGCGTCCTCATCGCGTGATTCATTGCGCCCAGCAGATCCTCCAGCGTGTTGAGCACCGTGCCGTCCATGTCGAATATAACCGTTCTCCACTTCATTTACGCTACCTCGCATATATCGTTTCAATGCTATTATAAACCGTTTAAGTTAAGGATGTGGCTTTGCGAATAAATATTTTAAATCCTTGCAGGAGAATTAACAAAGAGGTCGAATATAAACAACGGGGCAACCCGTAATGCAACAACAAAACCGAAGGAAGGACGGTAACAAATAATGAAATTCAAATTCTACGGCAGATTCATGGAAGTCACTGACAGCCTGAGGGATTATACCGAAAAGAAGCTTAACAAGCTCGACTGGTTCTTCGGCGACGATGCGGATGCGCAGGTCAAGTACACGCTTGAAAGGGGCGGCAAGAACATAGTCGAGGTCACTATCAACCGCAAGGACATGCTGTTCCGCGCGGAGGAATGCACCACCGACATGTACGCCTCCGTGGACAGCGCGGTAGACAAGCTCGCGGGGCAGATTCGCCGCCACCGCACCAAGCTCGACAAGAAATACCGCTCTCCTGCTCCCAGACCCGTGCCGCCGGAGTACGAGGCACCCGTCGAGGAAGAGG
>JAFPYA010000065.1 GCA_017412445.1 Clostridia bacterium | reverse complement strand
GCGCGGTCGGCTCCTTGTTTTATGTTTTGAGCCCAGTCGTTTCAAAAGCGCCTTAGGCGTATTATCTCAGTTGTCCTCGGTCATCATGACCTTAACGGCGCGCGCCTTGTCGTCGCGCAGGGCGAGCATTGCGGCCTGCATGTCATTGAGGCAGAATCTATGGCTTATGAGCGGCTTTACGTCCACGAGCCCTTTGCGTATCATGTCTATGCACATGGGGAAAAACAGCGCGGGTGCGGCGAACGAAAAGCGCAATTGCAGCCGCCTGAAGTGCATGCTGTTTATGTCAAGCTCGCACAGGCTCTCGGGCTTGGACTTTGCTATGCCTATAACGCTTATAATCGCGCCGAAGGACGCAAACGCCGCGGCGTCCTTTATGGTAGATGGCGGCGTGGTCACAAGCACGCGGTCCACCCTCTGCCCCTTGAGCGCCTCTACAGGGTCGGTTATGTCGGTACAGATAATCTCGTCCGCCCCGTAAAAGGCAGCCAAATCGATCCTTGCTTTTGAGTGTGAATGAGCGAGCACCGTTATTTTGCCCGCGCCCTTAAGGCGCGCAAGCCTCACTGCCAATAGCGCGATAGGCCCCGCGCCGTAAACTACGACGCTGTCGTTTAATTGTATGTCCGCCACGTTCACCATGTCCATCGCCACGCCCATCGGCTCGACGATTGCGGCCTCCTCAAACGAGATGCCCTCAAACTTAACCAGCGCGCCCGCCTTCGCCGCGACGAGCTGAGCAAAGCCGTTGTATACAGGCGCAAATATGTAGCGGTGAAGGCACAATTCGGGGTGGCCGTTTCGGCACATGTCGCACGTGCCGCATAAGCTTGAGGATTCCACGGTCACATGATCGCCCGGAGCGACGTTCTTGACCTCCGCGCCGACCTTCTCAACTATTCCCGAAAATTCGTGCCCGAAGGGGCGAAAGTCCTGCGCGGTCCGCGCCGTGTTTATATCCGAGCCGCAAATACCGCAGGCCTTTACGCGTATCAGCGCCTCGTCGCTTTTTATCTCCGGCACGGGCACGTCCCTGATCTCGATCAGGAACGGCGCCTTCAAAAACGCTTGCTTCACGTGTATCCCCTCCCGTACTCATATTCTGCCTTGCAGAATGATAGTGCCGTTTCGAAGCTTTGCCGAAAAACCGGATGTCTCAGGCAAAGGCTTAACAGTAAACCCCGGAGATTGGTCGCTCCGGGGTTTAGTGCGCGTCAATGCTGCTTTTTCATCTCGTTCATTATCATATCCACGGCGTCTCCCACGGTGGAAAGCTCCCATACGTTTACGTCGTCCATGGCGATTTTGAAGGTCTCTTCGATGATTACTGCCATGTAGAGCAGCTCGACCGAGCTGAAGCCCAGATCCTGCAATATGCGGCTGGACTCGGTGATTTCGCTCTCCCTGCCGCTCAGGCTTTCATCGGCGGCTATCACTATCTCCTTAAGCTTGTTGAAGGTTTCTTCTCTGCTGTAATCCATTATGCTTCCTTTCGATTTCAGACCTGCTTGTAGCGGATGATCTTCATGCTGGGCGAGCGGGCGAAGTCTGTGTCCCTTATGGTGATCTTGCTCACCCTTTCGGCGGGGCGCTGGGCGTTGTTTATCTGCCAGAGTGCCTCCTCGGCCTTGGCCTTGGGATTTTCGCCGAGCGAAGCGATTTCGCTTGCGCGCAGCACCACCTCGAGCGCGAGTATGTGCTTGCCGTTGTCTCCCACGGCCTCAAACACCTGACTGTCCTGCACAAAGGGCAGGGCGTTAAAGCGCTCCTCGAGGGCGGCGGGCGAGATGTTTTCGGCGTTATCCAGCACTATTATCTCCTTTATGCGGCCTGTGATGTAGAGGAAGCCGTCCTCGTCCATCGTCACAAGGTCGCCGGTTCTGAACCAGCCGTCCTCCGTCCAGGCGACCTCATCCGTGCCCACGTAGCCCTTGAGCATGTTTTTGCCCCTCAGCCAAAGTTCGCCGTCCACGATTTTGAGCTGTTGGTTCGGGTAGGAAATGCCCACCGAGCCGGGCTTTTTGAGCGGCACGGGGTTGCCGCTGACGAGGTTTGCGGACTCGGTCAGGCCGTAGCCCGGGAACAGGGTTATGCCGATTTTGTCGTATTCCTCAACCAGAAACTGAGGCACGGCCGCCGCGCCGCAGATTATGTATTTTACAGAGTCGCCCAGCATGTTCCTGCCCAGCTTCTTGCTCAGCTGCAGCGCCATCTCGGCCAGCGCCGGCACCATAACGAGGGCGGTAGGCCTGAAGGCGGCGATGTCCTTGAACAGGTTTTGAGGCGACGCGGATATAAACAGCGCACTGCCCGTAAATATGCAGTAAAGCAGGTTTCTGATGAGCCCGAACACGTGGCTCAGCGGCAATATGAGTATGTATTTCTGCTCAAACACGTCCCTTACGCCGTAGCAGCCGTTCACCGTGCCCTGCATCACGGCGGCGTGAGTGAGCACCGCGCCCTTGCTCTTGCCCGTGGTGCCGCCGGTGAACATTATCACGCACTCGTCCTCGGCGCCGCTTTCAAAGACGGCCACGTCCTTTTCGCCCGTCTCGTCAGCTGTGAGAAGTATTATACCGGGGTTCAGCGCGGGCGCGAGCGCGCATTTTTCCTTAAGCGCCGCTTCCGCGATAAGCGCCGAGGCGCCGAACATCTTACACACGCCTGCCACCTCTTTTTCGCCCAGATGCGGAGGCAACACTATCACCGCGCAGCCCAGCGTCACCGCGCCCAGAAACATCACCGCGAAATCTATCGAATTGCGGCTCAGAAGCGCCACGCGCGTAAGCGGCTTTACGCCTTTCGCGCTGAGCGCGCCCCTGAATGCGCTTACTCTTTCGTCAAGCTCTGCGAATGTGACCGAGCTTCCGGCATGCACCAGCGCGGTTTTGTCCGCGTAAGCACAGGCGCAGCGCTGCCACATTTTGCTCACGGTCTCGTCTGCCGAAATGCGCGCGAAGGTCGCTTCGTCCGTGAACGCTCTGAATTTTTCATCGGTGCCTATATAGCTGTTCATAAGCCCTCCATGAACCGAAAAACCGGTAAGTCTGAACAAACGTATCTCAGTTCATTATAATGGGTTTACGCATATAAAGCAATCGATTTTGGGTATTTTAACATTTCATTTGCCAGCAAACGCGCCTATTTTCAAAACTAAAGGCAGCGGAAAAACTTTCCGCTGCCCATATAGTTCTGTCTGTTTTTCAGTCGGCCAGTGTGCCCATGGGATCCCAGGGCTCAAGCACCTGCTTTTCTTCGCCGAGAGCCTTGAGCAGCTCTTCGCTCAAAAGACTCTTTTTGACCACGGCCTGATATACGTAGTTGTCAAACCAGGCATCGTCCGCCACGTAGTAGCCCTTGTCGCCGCGCTCGTCACCCCAGGAGTTCTGTATCTTCCAGCGCACGGGCTCGCCGTTCACCTCGTGGTAGCCGGTGATGGTCATGGCGTGATTCATAGCGCTCATGCGGTAGTCGAGCTTGTCCTCCTTGGAGCACTTGAAGGCCATGCCGCCGAACAGCGGCTCGTAGTCGGTCAGGTCGTTTATGAGGCAGCCGCTCTCCCTGTCCATGAACCAGCCCACGTCGGAGCCGAACCACACGGTTTCGCCCGCGTCTATGGTCTGCATGACGGCCTTTTTGATGGTGTCCATGTCGGTGTTGAGGTAGCACACCGGGTCGCCCTCCACCACGTTGCCTATGAAGCAGATTGTGTAGGCCTTGTTCATGGGCTTGTCGTCGGTGGGCGAATTGATGAGGGACACATACTCGTCAAACGGGAAGGCGATGTACTTGTCAAAGAAGCTCTTTGGCGTAAGCGCAACGTCGCGATGGAAAACGCCATCCTTGTCCTTGTACTCAAAGTCGAAGGTCTCCGGCGGCTCGCCAAAGGCGGCGGTAAGTATGTGGTGGATGTCCTTGAGCGTTTCGGCGCAGATTTTCTCGAGCTTCGCCTTGTCGGCGCCGTTTTTATATTCGCGCCTGATTATCGCGGCGGCGCGGCGCAGCTTTATGTTTATGGCCTTGTTGGAGGAATGCGTGTCGGAGCTGGCGTAGGTCTCGGGCATCGCGGTCTTGGGCACGAGGCCATACTTCTTTACAAGGTTCGCCATCATGTCCCACTGGCCGCCGTCCTGTATGCCGGTGGCGACTATGTAGTTCACGATGCGGCTGTCCTTGTATTCGTCAAGGGTGCGCATAATGCTGTCGAGGAAGTAGTTTGCCTTTTCGAGTTTGTCCCAGTAGGCGATAAAGTTTTGGCTCAACTCAAATTTTTCCATGTTGAGCTTTTTGTTGGCGATCTCCCTGAACAGGTTCAGCGCCGCAAACAGCCAGCAGCGACCGGACTTCTTCTGGTTAGTCACGGGCAGGGTTTTGATTTCGTGGTTGAACAGGTACACGCCCTCGTCGAATCTCTCGCTGTCAAAGGCGACCTCGTCCATGTTGTGCTTGCCCAGCGCCAGCTGCGCCGCGCGCATAACCGGGTTTCTGAGGTAATCCGCCTTCATGCTGTTGTAATCCATATACATAAGCATACCCTCCCAAAACATTATTTCATTATACAGTATACCACAAGCTTTGGTTGCTTTCAACATAATCAATATTAAATGCGGTCAAAATTCATTCGCCGCGCACCCGGACTTTACATGAATGTTGTATGATAAGGAAAAAAGGAGGGCACGCCATGGAGCTTTATATGATACGCCACGGGGAGAGCGAAAGCAACGCCGCGGACACTCACTCGGGCTGGTCGCCCGTGAGCCTGACCGAAAAGGGCGTGCTGCAGGCCGAAGCCGCCGCGCGCCTGCTCAGAACCGTACGCTTTGACCAGATCTTCGTAAGCGACGTAAAGCGCGCCCAGCAGACCGCTGACGTCATATTTCCAAACAGAAAATACATCTACCTGCCCCTCATGAGGGAGATGAACAACACCAGCATGCGCGGCAAAACCAAGGAAGATATGGAGGCGCTCTTCGGCGAAGCATACCTCTCCTGCCGCAGGCGTTTCGATTACGCGCCCCTTGGCATAGACTGTGAAAGCGGCGCGCATTTTCTGGGGAGGGCTAAGGAGGTGCTGGACTTTTTTGCCCGTCAGCAGGGCGAAACCATAGCCGCCGTGAGCCACGCAGGCCTCATTCGCGCCTGCGCCGCCTGCGTGCTTGGCACCCCCACCCACAATCCCCCGCTCGCCTGCGACAACGCCTCGGTCAGCGTGTTCGAGCTGAGAAATGGCAAGTGGAGACTGAGGGCATGGAACCTGATCGAGGACGTCGGGTATTAAAGTGCGGCGCAAAGCATCAGCTCAGCGCAATTAAACACTTGAATTCCAAGCGAAAAGCGGCAGCCGGTGAGGCTGCCGCTTTAGTTACATACGAGTTTTATACGGTGAAAAATGCTCCCTCAGAGCGAGCTCGTTTTCAGAACAGCTTGGGAAGATCCATTTTCCATATATATCCCAGCATTATGACGACGGCGTTGAGCAGAATTACGCCCAGCGTGAATATGCCGCCCGTCGCTCCCTTACGCCAGGAGCCTTTTGCAAGCAGCAGTATTATCGATACAAGGCACAGCGCGAGCAGTCCCCAGAGGATGAGTTCCGGCTGCAACACTCCTATCAGTATGCTTGCGAGCATCGAAATGAGCGCCGGCAGAAGCGCCTGCATGCTGAAGCCCGTTAAAACGAAGTCCACCGCGAAGCCTGTCAGCGCCGACAGGGGCAGTATGGTCACAAACAACTCAAACCACACGAGGCTGTCCTCGCCGCTCAGGTACGCTATTGCGTACACCAGAAGCAGCGCAAAGCCTATTATGAGCTTTATCCACTCGGTTTTGCCTTCACCCCGCACGAGCATCAGTGCCCACAGGGCGGTAGAGATTTCAAAGGCCAGCGTTAGCGGGTTCCATTCGAGGCGCAGGGCGTTTGGCTCGTTGGCCATCTTTGCGTCACTCACCATCCACACGGGGGCAAGGAACAGCAGCAGCCCCAGCGCGGTAAAGAACCTGTATCTGCCCGGTGCAAACACAAGTATGATCAGTCCCGCTACCCACATCGCCGCGCATATGAAGTTCAGCGTGTAGCCGTCCCTGCCCCAAAAGTCCATGAAGCGCTTAAGAAAGTCGAGACTGTGCAGGTCGAACAGCCCCATAAGCAGGTAAAACACCACCGCGTAAGGGATGAGCAGCAGCCTATACCAGCTTGAGCGGTGCCTGTAAGCGGACTTCGCCATGTTGAACCTCCCGCCTTTAAGCGTCCTGTTTCGTGCCCAGAGGCTTTATATCGTCGTTGTCGAAGAAGGCTACGGCCTCGTAGCCGCGGCTTTCGAGCGTGCCGAGCTGCTTGCCCAGCTTCTTTTGCTGCCTCAAAACCGTCACCTCATACTCGCCTCTGAGCGAGGCCGCCTTTTTGAGCACCTCGCCAAACGGCGCGTCCTCGAGGTAGAGCAGCGCCAGCTTTTTCTGGGCGGGCAGGCGGAATTTTTCGTCGGTGAGTATGGCGCAGATGCGCTCAAAGCCTATCGAGAAGCCAACTGCGGGCACGCTCTGACCCAAAAACTTGCCCACCATGCCGTCGTAACGGCCGCCGCCCGCGATAGCACCCTTGAACGCCGCGCAGGTGATTTCAAACACGCAACCGGTGTAGTAGCCCTGACCGCGCACCAGTGAGGGCGCGTAGGCGACGGCGTATTCGCCGTTTGAGAGGCTTTGCGCCGCAGAGATTATGTATTCCAGCCTGTCCGCGGCGGTGGTATCGCTGAGCATCGCCCTGACCGCGCCTATGCTCATATCGCCGCCCTCGAGGAAGGCGTGCAATTTGTTTATGGCCTCTTCGGGCATCTCTTTTTCGGTAAGCTCGGCCTTTACGCCGTCCGCGCCTATCTTGTCCAGCTTGTCGAAGCTTATGCACACGCTGCCCAGGCTCTCCTTTGGAAAGCCCATGTTTTCGAGCATGCCGCGCAGCATCGCGCGATCGTTTATGTTTACGGTGAAGTCCTTAAAGCCAATGTTCATCAGCGCCCGGGCGGTCACGTCTATCAATTCGACCTCGGCGTTCGGGCTGTCGTCGCCCAGTATGTCTATGTCGCACTGTACAAACTCTCTCATGCGCCCCTTTTGCGGGCGCTCGGCGCGGAACACGCGATCGGTCTGAATTACCTTGAAGGGCGAAGGCAGGCTCTCCCTGTTTGCGGCGTAGAAGCGGCTCAAGGGCACGGTCAGGTCGTACCTGAGCCCCATGTCGCAAAGCTGCTTTTCGTCGCCGCCTGCAAGCGCCTCCTCCAGCTTTTCGCCGCGCTTGAGCACCTTGAATATCAGGTTCAGGTTGTCGCCGCCGTCGCTCTTGTCGAGGTTCTCCATGTCCTCCATCACGGGCGTGGAGATGCGCTCAAAGCCGCTCTTTCTGTAGGTTTCGAGAATTTTGCCCTGCACGTAGTCCCTTACGCGCATTTCCTCGGGCAGGTAGTCCCTCATGCCCTTTACGGGATTGATTTTCATAGTGCGCTCCTGTGCTTC
>JAFPYA010000064.1 GCA_017412445.1 Clostridia bacterium | reverse complement strand
CGATATTTGTATTCCTGTCTTCAATTAATCTCTTCTCCTCACGCTGTTTGAGTCTCGCAGAGTTCGAGCAACCCACCCTTTTTGCCGCGCTTAGGCGTTATAGGCGGCACGCTCAATATGCAACATCACGATACTATCAGTATTTTATGATGCCTTCCAGCAGCAACAGCTTTTTCTTGTTATCAAGCCCTCCGGCATAGCCGCACAGGCCGCCATCGCTGCCCAGTACCCTGTGACAGGGTATTATGATGGACAGAGGGTTTCGCCCCACCGCGCCGCCGACTGCCCTTGCAGAGGTGCCAAGCCGTGCGGCCAGACTGCCGTAGCTTTCCGCTTGACCGTATGGGACAGTCAGCAGCTCGTGCCAGACACGCTGTTGAAAGGGAGTGCCTTTGGGGCAAAGCGACAGTTCCGACGGATCGGGTCGCAAAGAAGCGAAATAGCGGTCAAGCCAGTTTCTTGCGCGGCGCAAAACCGCCGTCTCTTTCTCATTACCCTCTCCGGCAAGATGGATTTCTGCGTATCTCTGTCCCTCTATCACAAGCGCGGTCAGTGCAGCGCCCCGCGCCGCAATCGTTAAGGGGCCAAGCACAGAATCATAGCGTATGTAATCGTACATTTTTTCGATAATTCATTATCGCGTGCGCAATTTGGTTGTTTCGGCGCTTATATTAATGCGAACAGCCGCTTAAGACAAATACAAAGCGCAACATAAAACATAAGGCGAGGTTGCTCATCCTCGCCTTATTCTTATTAGCCTTGCTTCTGCTTGTGCTTGGGATTTTCGCAAATGACCATAACATGGCCCTTGCGCTTGATTATCTTGCACTTCTCACAGATTACTTTTACAGACGGTCTTACCTTCATGGTATGTTCCTCCTTTCGGTGTCACTGCTTGCTGCGCCAGGTTATACGGCCGCGGGTGAGATCATATGGAGAAAGCTCTATGGTCACCTTGTCGCCGGGATATATACGGATGTAATTCATGCGCATTTTGCCGGAAACGTGCGCCAGTATTTTGTGGCCGTTGGGCAACTGCACCTCAAACATCGCGTTGGGATATGATTCAGTTACTACGCCTTCGACTTCTATTACGTCAGATTTGGACAAAACGTTCTTCCTCCTTATCGGACAACCATTTACGTACTTCGTGATTCTCTACTCCGCCCTGTAAAAGCCTTTCGCTTATTTCGGGCGCGGGCTCACGAACGAGCTTCAAATGCTTAAGCTTCTTTTTCTTGGGCTTTTCGACCTTATGGGTTCTGCCGTCGGATATGAGCACATACTCCGTATCCACTTCGGCGATCACCACAAATTGTCTGCCCTCGTCCCTGCCGGCTCTCGACAAAACTATCGAGCCGATACGGACAGGCGGTCTGTTCATCAGAACTACCTCCCGACCGCGGCACCGGGCAATGAAAGAATTTCGGGCTCGCCTTCGGTAATCAGGAGGGTGTGCTCATAATGCGAGCAGGGCTTGTTGTCCCTCGTGACTGCCGTCCAGTCGTTGTCCTTTATGAATATCTTCCATGTACCCATTGCGATCATAGGCTCTATCGTTATGGTCATGCCTGGCTGAAGGCGTACGCCTCTGCCGGGCTTGCCATAGTTGGGCACTGACGGATCCTCGTGCATCTCGCGGCCTATGCCGTGACCGCAAAAGTCACGTATTACGCCGTAGCCGTGATCCTCGGCGTGCTTTTGCACCGCCCAGCCTATATCGCCGATTCTGTTGCCCGCTTTGGCTTGGGAAACTCCCTTCCAGAAGCACTCCTCTGTAACCTTGATGAGCCTGAGCACATCCTTGCTGCAGGTGCCAACGGGAGCCGTAAACGCGGAGTCCGACTGCCAGCCGTTGAGAATGCAGGTGCAGTCAACAGAGACTATCTGCCCTTCCTTGAGCGGCACGTCGTTGGGGAAGCCGTGCACGACCTCGCTGTCGACGCTGGCGCATATTGAGCTTGGAAAGCCCTCATAGCCCTTTGAGGAAGGAATGCCTCCCCCATCGCGTATGAGCTTTTCGGCTCTTGCGTCAAGCTCCAGCGTGGTCACGCCAGGTTTTATCATGGTTCTAACATCTTCGAGCACCGAATGAAGCAAGCGACCGGCTGCGCGCATGAGTTCGATCTCAGCGCTGCTTTTAGTGTAAATCATCTCAGCACCCGAGCGCGGTCAGGATGGCGCTCGTTACCCGGTCGGGGGTCTGGTCGCCGTCGACGGTGACCAGCGTATTCAATGCGGTGTAGAAGTCGATAAGGGGCGCGGTTTGCGAATGGTATACGTTGAGTCTGTTGGTGATGGTTTCGGGCGAATCGTCTTTTCTCTGATAAAGCTCGCCGCCGCAGTCGGGGCAAACCTTGTCGTTTTCAAGCGCCGAAATATGGAAGGTGTTTGCGCAGGACCTGCACACGCGCCTGCCGGTCAATCGGTCAAGAAGCTTTTCGTCCGCCACGTACACGTTTACCACCCTTTCCGGGGCGCTGATCTCATTCAGCGCCTCGGCCTGGTGTACCGTGCGGGGAAAACCATCCAGCAGATAACCGTTAGTGCAATCGGCTTCGTGAAGCCTTTCGCGCACCATCTCTATGAGCACTTCGTCGGGAACAAGCCCGCCGCTTTCCACGTAGGACTTGGCTTTAAGCCCTGTCGGGGTGCCCTTGGCGATGGCGCTTCTGAGCATATCACCGGTGGAGATGTGGGGTATCTCAAGCTTTTCGCATATGCGTGCCGCTTGAGTGCCTTTGCCTGCACCGGGAGGGCCGAGAAAAACTAACTTCATACGGATATCCTCGCGCTTTTACTTAAGGAAGCCCTTGTAGTGACGCATGAGCATCTGGCTTTCCAGAGTTCTTGCGGTTTCGACTGCGACGCTTACAGCGATCAGCAGGGAGGAACCGGCGAAGGGCAGATTTACGCCTGCTATCTTCAGTACTATTGCGGGCACCAGAGCCAGCACAGCAAGGAAGATTGCGCCAAAGAGCGTAATGTGTCTGTTTATCTTGGTGATGTAGTCAACCGTGGCTTTGCCCTGACGAATGCCGGGAACGAGGCCGCCGTTGTTCTGAATGTTTTCGGCCATCTCCTTGGGATTGAAGGTGATGGAGGAATAGAAGAACGTAAAGGCCAGTATCAGCACGGCGTTGATGGCGATGTACCACCAGGTGCCGTAGCCAAGGTTGCTGCTCCACCAGGTAGCGCCCTTGCTCCATACAAACTGGAGTATGGTCTCAGGGAACTGCATGATAGCGGAGGCGAAGATCAGGGGCAACACGCCCGAAGCGTTGAGCTTGAGCGGGATGTGGGTGGACTGGCCGCCGTACATCTTTCTGCCGACCATACGCTTTGCGTACTGCACGGGGATGCGCCTTTCGGCCATATCCACCAGTACTACGCCGACTATCATCGCCAGAGTGATTATCACAACCGCGAGGTCGCTGATAAGCAGCTTGGCAGTGAAGGAAGAGCTGAAGAGGGTGGCTATGCCATTGCCGACTTCTACAGCGAAGCGGGAGATAATGCCGGCAAAAATCAGCAGGGAAACGCCGTTGCCAATGCCCTTTTCGGTGATTCTTTCACCTATCCACATGGCCAGTGCCGTGCCGGCGGCAAGGCAGAAACCGATGGTGATGAT
>JAFPYA010000063.1 GCA_017412445.1 Clostridia bacterium | reverse complement strand
GTCTCTTTGTTCGTCACGGCGGCAGCTGTGCCGATGCGCCGCCTGACAAGGCATTAAAATGCGTTTACATAATACCGCTTTGCCCGCTGTCTGTCAAGCGTTTGAGCGCCGGCAACCGATAAGATAACGGGAACACGGGCCTGACCCGTCCATATTTTTTCAAATATAAAACGCAAAACGCTTGAATGCTAATAATCGACGTGATAGAATCTTTGTGTAATATGCGTACGCGCACATTGGGAGAATGAATGAGCAAGTATATTTTTAATATCATAACGCTGTTCGGCGGGCTGGCTATGTTCCTATACGGCATGCGTCAGATGGGCAACGGCCTCAAGGAATCGTCCTCAGGCGCGCTCAAGCGCATAATGGGCAAGGCGACCGGCACGCCCGTGACCGCGTTCTTCGTGGGTCTGCTGATGACCGCGGTGATACAGTCGTCTACCGCGACTATCGTGATCACCTCCGGCCTTGTGGGCGCGGGCATTATAACGCTTCATCAGTCAATCGGCGTTATAATCGGCGCGAACGTGGGCACAACGGTCACGGGTCAGATTATAAGGCTGCTGGACCTGAACACCTCTTCATCCTCCTGGCTCAACTTCTTCAAGCCCTCAACACTTGCGCCGCTGGCGCTCATCATAGGCATAATCCTCTTCATGCGCGCCAAGGGCAATAAGAAGATAGCGCAGATAATACTGGGCTTTGGCATACTGTTTTCCGGCCTTTTGAACATGACGGGCGCGGTCTCAACGCTCTCCGAGGACGGCACGATAGAGAAGCTGTTTGCGCTGTTGGGCGAAAACCCCTTTATAGGCTACCTCATAGGCGCGGGCGTGGCTTTCCTTCTGCAAAGCTCCTCCGCCACGATAGGCATCTTGCAAGCGTTTTCGATTTCGGGACAGCTTGAATTTTGCGAAATATACGCTGTGCTCGTGGGCATATATCTCGGCGACTGCGTGACCACCGCCATAGTATGCAACATAGGCGCAAAGCCCGAGGCGCGGCGCGTGGGCGTAGTGAATATATTGTTTAACCTGTCCGAAACCGTGCTGATACTCGTGGGCGTGAACCTCGCGCACAGCTTCGGCTGGCTCGACGGCATATGGCACAGCTCTGTAAATTCAGGCGCCATTGCCAACACTAACACCGTATTCAATCTCAGCTGCGCGCTGCTCATGCTGCCCATGCTTTCAGTGTACGAAAAGCTGAGCCGCAAGCTTGTGAGGGACAAGGCCGATACAAACACCGTAAAGCAGCTCGAGGGTCTGAACCCCGTCTTCTTCTCAACTCCCGCGCTGGCCTTCAACTCGAGCTATCAGCTTCTGCTGGAAATGTTCCGTTTGGCGCGCGATGACATAAAGCTCGCCTTCGGCCTCGTTGAGGACTTCAATACCGACAAATTTGGCGAGCTTCAGAAAAACGAAGAGCTTGTGGACGAGATGGCTGACAAGGGCAGCAACTACCTTATGGAGCTTTCGGGCTACATTTCGCAGCCTGAACACGTGGAAATACTGAATCAATACTATACGGTGATTGCAGAGTTTGAAAGGCTCAGCGATCACGCGGTAAACATAGCTGAAGCGTCTCAGAGCATACGTGAGGCGGATACGACGCTTTCGGACGGTGCAAAGGCCGAGATGCAGGTGGTGCACGAGCTGATAAGCCGCGTGCTCGACGTGACTGACAATGCCTTCAGATACTGTGACGCGGTATCGGCGCGGCATATAGAGCCTCTCGAGGAGGTTGTCGACGACATAGTGGGCGCGCTCAAGCAGAACCATCTGGAGCGCCTGCGCGAGGGCAAGTGCTCCATTATGGCGGGCGCAGAGTTTTTGAATATGCTCTCCGACATCGAGCGCATTTCAGACATATGCTCAAATATCGGCACCGCCACCATCGCCCGCCTGAAGCCCGAGCTCAAGCACGAGATACACGACTACATCACCCGCCTGCACGAGGGACGCGACGAGAGCTTCAACCGCGAATACAACGCCGCCCACGCCCTGTACTTCGATATGCTAACGAAGCGCAAGTCAACCGGCGAAGGCATGCCCGAGCCTGACAGGCAGGAGGCAAAAGCCTGAACATCATTTTAGATAAACAAGTGCTGCGACCCGATGAGAGGCCGCAGCACTTGTTTAATTGAGGCCCTTCAGGAAGCCGTCTGCGAGCACAGGCCATATGGCCGCCTCGGGATTTTCGCTTTGACTCCAGTTGCTGCGGTCGGTCTCCTTCATCAACTGCACCTTCAGCTCCTCGGACACTTCGATTTTGCCTTCAATTATCGCCTTTTGAAGGGCGTAGGCCTGTTCCCATGTGTAGGTCTCGCCAAACCTCCCCTTTGCCCAGTTCTCGTCGGCGGTGGAGATACCGTGGCCTCCGCAGGAGAAGGCGTGCAGCGCGTGGCGTATGCCCTTCTTCTTCAGCGCATCGGCGTAGAGGTAGCTGTTTTCAATCGGCACCGAGCCGTCCGTGACGGTCTGCCAGATGAAGCAGGGTGGTGTATCGTCCCTCACATGCTTTTCAAGCGAAAACCTGTCCATGAGCGCGCGGCCTTGGGCATCGTCCCTGTCGTATATGTCTGCGCCCAGCAGGTTCATTATGCTTCCTCTGTGAACCGGTCCGTCGGTCGTGATCACAGGGTAGCAAAGCACCGCGGCGTCCGGGCGGCAGGAGACGGAGGCATATTCGGGATTGTCGTCCGGCACCTCGTTAAAATAGTCGCACAATGTCGCGCAAAGATGCCCTGCCGCCGAGAAGCCGCAAATATAAAGGCGATTAGGGTCGATATTGTATTCATCCGCATGCTTTCTGAGTATTCTGACCGCCCGCGCCAGATCCTTCAGCGGCTGCTCCATAAGCGGCACGCGCGTGAGCCTGTTGGTGGTGTAGGACATTACAAAGCAGTTGTAACCGAGCTTCAGAAACGCCTTTGCCACGACCTCGCCCTCGGAGGGCGACACGTAGGCGTATGCGCCGCCCGGAAGTATCAGCATGCAGGGGTGCGTCTTTCCGTCTTCAATTATGTACTGTCTGAAATTGGGCATAAAGCCAAACGCCAGAGGGTATGAATACTCGCCGGGCTGCCAAAGATCCGTTCTTTTCATATGATTTCTCCTCGTTTTGTGTGCCAGTTTGCTCAAATCAACTACGTGTTCATTATAGTTATATTCAGAAATATGTCAAGCGATGCGTTTCAAAGCACCTGTATTCAAAGAAATGTTTGACGGCCGATTGAAATGTGTTCCAGAATATGATATCATATGTTTAAACTCCTATAGAAGCAACCATGAATTTGCAGGGAACAGGGATGTGGCTCAATATTCTGTCGCTGGCGGTGTTCGCGCTGATAAACGTGTCGGCAGCCGCACTCAAGCGGTGCATGCCCCGAACCGCAAAAAACACGCTCAGAGCAGTGCTTGCCGTACTTTTTTTCGGCAATCTGTTCAGGTATGTTTATGCCTATCCAAAGCTCGTGGGCGAGATTCATATACCGATTGAATACTCGACCGTAGCCTACTTTCTGGTGCCGCCGCTGATGTTCCTTGACAAGGGACGCTGCCGGGTGTGGGCTTCAATGTACGGGCTCACCGCAGGCTTTTTGTATTATATGGCAATGATAATCGCCGCCAATAAGCTTTACGCCGATGCGCCGCTTTACGACGTGTGCATATCATATTTTTGCCACGGCGCATTGTACTTAAACGGCGTAGTAGTGCTCTCACGCGAGAAGGTGAACAACCGCGACGCGGCGAACATGATGCTGTGCCTGCTTATCATATCCATACGCGCACTCGTGCTCAAAAAATATGCCGTCGACGCCGATGAGCTGTTTATATACGACGTACTTGGTGGAAACGTGATGCGCATGGTTATGCCCGAAAGCAGCTGGCACTTCACCGTGCCGCTGTACTACATAGTGCTGAACCTTGTGATAGTGATGTGCTTAAAGGGCTTCCTGCCCAAAAAGGCGCGCAAAAAGCGCGTCAAAGGCAACGCCGCCGTCTCTGATACAGGGGACTGATGACAGCGGCTCCCAACCTCGACGGCGCATGCATGCTTATCGGAGGCATATTATGGATATAAACACTTATCTCCCAGGTGATAACGAAAAGCCGCTGGACAGGATTGTAGACGATGGCGGCTTTGCGGCCATGTTCAGAACCATCGCCGTGGTCGGCGACAGTCTGTCCTCGGGCGAATTTGAGCTTAACTTTCCCGATGGCAAGACCCATTACTACGACGTTTTCGAGCAATCGTGGGGGCAGTACATTGCGCGCGCGATGGGCAGCGAGGTGTACAATTTCTCCCGCGGCGGCATGACGGCAAGGGAATACATTGAGTCCTTTGCCGAAAAAAGCGGTTTTTGGAACCCTGAGTACGCCTCGCAGGCCTATTTGGTGGCGCTCGGCGCAAACGACGTGACGATGGCGCTGGATGACCCGGACTGGCCATTGGGCGACATAAGCGACATCAGCGAGGATTGGCAAAGCAACAAGCCCACGTTCACAGGCTTTTACGCCGCGATTTTGCAGCGCTACAGGGTGCTCTCGCCGGGCGCGCGCTTCTTTCTGCTCACGATGCCTGCAGAGCCGGAGCATGATGAAAAGCGAACCGCGCTTGAGGACAGGCACGCCGAAATAATACGCAAGCTTGCAGTGCGTTTTGATGACACGTACGTCATAGACTTAAGAGCCCACTCCCCCGCGCAGGACGCGGCCTTCAAGCGCAGGTTTTACCTGAACGGCCACATGAATCCCATGGGGTACATTTTGACCGCTAAGATGGTCATGTCCTATATGGATTACATCATACGAAAAAATCCCGAGGAATTCAATTGCGTCGGCATGATTGGCGTTGATATGGACAAGCCGCTGTGCTGACAGGAAAGGAGATTATATATGCTGACCCTTGAACAGAGACTCAGAAACCTTCGCTGCCCCGGCCGCCACGTGGACATGGTGCTGGACACGGACGCCTACAACGAGACCGACGACCAGTTCGCCATAGCCTACGCGCTGCATGCCCCCGAAAAGCTTGACGTGAAGGCGCTCTACGCCGCGCCGTTTTTTAACGAGCGCTCCTCAGGCCCCGCCGACGGCATGGAAAAAAGCTACGGCGAGATCAAGCGGATACTGGAATTGTCCAATATGGAGAAGCCGGTATTTCGCGGCTCCGAATGTTACCTTGAGGATGAAGCGACGCCCGTTTCCTCTCCCGCCGCGTCAGACTTGTGCAGCCGCGCCAAGGCATACTCGCCCGAAAACCCGCTGTACGTATTGGCTATAGGCGCGATAACCAACATCGCCTCCGCGCTCATAATGTCGCCCGAAATAGCGGACAAAATAGTCGTAGTGTGGCTGGGCGGCCACAGCCTTGAATGGCCGGACAACGCAGAGTTCAACTGCAGGCAGGACGTCGCCGCCGCCCGCGTGGTGTTCGGCTCCGGCGCGCCGCTCATAATGCTGCCCTGCATGGGCGTGGTGAGCGCGTTTGCGGCATCCGGCCCCGAGCTCAAATACTGGCTCAGCGGCAAAAACGCCCTGTGCGATTTTCTGGTGGGCAACTGCACCTCGGCTGCCGACGAGTACGCGAAGGGGCGCGTCTGGAGCCGCGTAATATGGGACGTGACCACTGTGGGCTGGCTGCTGGGCGGTGACGACCGCTTCATGCTCACCAAGCTCATCCCCACGCCTATTCCCGAATACGACCATCACTATTCGTTTGATCCAAGGCGGCCGTTCTGCTCTTATGTCTACTACATAAACCGCGATGCGTTGCTTATGGATCTTATAAACCACATATCAAAATAAGCGCAGCTGCGGGCGGCCTTCGGGTCGCCCGATTATTATAAATACCGTTCCATATAACACAATTCGCCTTGAACGGTTTTGCAAAAATGATATAATCAGTTCCACTATTATTCAGCGGACGGTGCTAAATGGCTGCGGATGTGAACGATCTGACTACCGGAGTTGTGTGGAAGAAGCTGCTCAGGTTCTTCTTTCCCATACTGCTCGGACTGCTGTTTCAGCAGCTTTACAACATAGCCGATGCCTTCATAATAGGCTATTTCGAGGACGATAACGCGCTTGCCGCGGTGGGCGGCAGCGTAAGCGTGATTACGAACCTTATAATAGGCTTCTTCACCGGCCTGATGAGCGGTGCCACGGTCATGATTTCTCAGGCCTACGGCTCCGGCAACCGCGAGCTGCTGTCGCGCACGCTGCACACCAGCGCCTTTTTTGCGCTCATAACCGGGCTTTGCATAGCGGTTCTGGGCTATTTTATTGCAGAGCCCGCGCTGCGGCTGGTGAAGAATCATGCGGCACTCATGCATGATTCGGTATTGTATCTTAGGATATACCTGAGCGGCAGCGCCCCGCTTCTGCTCTACAATCTGTTTCAGGGCACGCTGCAGGGCGTAGGCGATTCAAGGCGTCCGCTCAAATACCTGATAAGCAGCTGTTTGACCAACATCGTGCTCGACGTGCTGTTTGTGGGCGCGTTCGGCTGGGGCGTGGCGGGCGTGGGCGCGGCCAGCGTACTCTCCATGTGCCTTTGCACCTTCTTAGCCGCAAGGCACCTGATGACCACCGACGGCCCTCAAAGGCTTTGCATAAAAAAGCTTGCGCTGCACCGGGACGTGCTTAAGCGCATACTCAAAATAGGCCTGCCCTCCGGCGCGCAGAGCAGCATGTATTCCCTGAGCAACATAATCATACAGGCAGCCGTTAACGGCTTTAACGACACGGGTCTGGTAACCGCGTGGACGGCCACGGGCAAGCTGGACGGCTTTTACTGGGTGACCACCTCCGCCTTCGGCGTAGCCATATGTGCCTTCGCCGGTCAATGCTTCGGCGCAGGCAAGATCGACCGCGTGAAGCAGTCGATGCGCAGCTGCATGAAGATAAGCCTGAGCGTGACCGTGGTGCTGTCCGCGATACTTTTGTCCGTGGGCCGTCCCGTCTACAGGACGTTCATTGAGAACGAAACCACCATAGACAACGCCCTCGAGATAATGTGGTGCTTTGTGCCGTTTTACTTCGTATGGTCGTACATTGAAGTGCTTACGGGCACGCTGCGCGGCACAGGCGACACGTTTATACCCATGATAATCGTCATGATAGGCACCTGCCTGTTCCGCGTGGCGTGGATGCTGCTTGTCGTGCCGCGCTGGCATACCATCCCCGGTATAAGCCTCGTTTACGCCGTAAGCTGGGCAATCACCGGCATTGCCTTCACGGTATAC
The DNA here is from genome assembly GCA_017412445.1 of Clostridia bacterium. Taxonomy (GTDB): domain Bacteria; phylum Bacillota; class Clostridia; order Christensenellales; family Aristaeellaceae; genus RUG14130. The sequence goes on along the minus strand of JAFPYA010000063.1, from coordinate 505 downwards.
TATTACAGAAGGTCAAAACGCAATTTTGTGGCGTAAAGCAGTCTAAAAAAAGCGCGCTGTCATCAGTTTCACCGTTGATGACAGCGTGTTTGCTTGTCTGGCACTTTATTTCTCCACATACCCGGTATAGCCCGAGAGCTCTACCAGCGCCTGACCCTGCGGACCGCATATCCACTCAAGCAGGGCCAGCGTATTTTCATCTGCGTCCGAACGCGTTACCGCATAGAAGCAATCGGCTAAAGGATAGCTGCCGTTTTCTATGTTTTCGCGCGTGGGGCTGACGCCGTTTACGCTGAGCAGCTTTATGCCCACATTGGGGTTCATCACGGTCGCATAGAAGCGGAAAGAATAGCCGATAGCGTTTTTGTGGTTGCGATAATCCGCGGTTTTGGTAATTATGCCGCCCATGTCGCCTACCACATCCTCCTGCTCCGGCTCCATGATAGGAGTATCGCCCATAAGCTTTATGAACGTGCTCTGGCTGCCGCTGCCTTCCTCGCGTTGG
>JAFPYA010000062.1 GCA_017412445.1 Clostridia bacterium | reverse complement strand
TTTATGGAGAAGGCGTGCAGGTTGAAGTCGTTCACCTGCTCAACGGGTATAAGCACCTTTGTGCCGTCCTCGCTTATGATGTACGTCTCGGGCTCGGGCTCGGCCTCCACGCGGTTGTCGAGGGCGTATACCACGGTCAGATTGAGTATGGCGATTATGAAGCACGCGATCACGATGGCGACCTTGCGGCGGTTGTGACGGCGGTTGGACTTCAGGCGGCGCAATTGCGCGTTGTTTGCATATCTGCCGCGTTTGAGCATGCTGCGCACGAGCAGCACAATCAGCGGAATAAGCGCGATCACGCCCGCGAGTATTATGAACAGAAGCGCGTTGTTGCCTACGTCTATAGAGAAGTTCATCTCCCATTTGTTGTAGGCGGAGCCGCTCTCAGGCGCGGGGAACCACGAGGGACGGTATTTGTAATACGTCACCCAAGACTTGCGCCCGGCTTCGGTGATGACCCTTACGGTGTTTTTCGTGCGCCAGGTCCTGAGTATCTGGCCTGCGAAGTTGGTTGCAAGCAGGCCAAGGCTTAATTCGGCCGCGCCGCCAACCAGCAGGTAATTAAGCTTGCGGAATGGCTCGCCCTCCTTGTTTACCCAGAGAGCTTCGTCCTCGCTCAGGCGAAGCAGGCACTTGTAGAGGAAATGAGTGTATACGATCAACAATATCAGAGCCAGGGCCCAGCCGCCCAGCCGCTCGAGGAAGTCCCACGAAATGACCCCCTGGCCGGCGGTGTCGAATTCGGCGGGCGCCCAGATTACTTTCCACGCCTTGTAAAACAGCAGATCCGCGCTTATAAGCGCCGAGAGGGAGACTGTGACCGTCTTGCCCCACGCGGGCGCGCGCTTATGACAGAATATGGGCAGCGCGACAAGCATCAGCGCCATCGCGATTATGCCCACATAGAAGGTATAAAGGTTGATCTCCACGTCGTAGGTTGACATGAAGGCGTGCCTCACCGCCCTGTAGGCGGCTATGGCAAAGCCCGCAAGCGTTCCGCCCAGCATTATGCGCGTGCCGGTTCTGCCCAGCAGCAGCCTGGCCAGTGCAAAAAACACCGTGATTACGGTGACGCTTATGAACAGGTTCAATGTGACATCGTACAGGTAATGCAGCACGGTCTCATCCTCCGTATAACCACATTCGTTATTTTCGGAACCGGGTTTCGATAAACTAACTTTATTTTCCTCTTCAGCATTAATGCCGGAGGGCAGCTCCCCCGCGGAACCTGCTCCGGCAAAATGCTTAAAAGGCTATGAATTGCGTAAGGTTAAAGCGGTAAGCTTACCACTCCTGTACGTGATACTCCCAATCGGTGAAGACTACTTCGATGGGGGTCTCCCAGAAGCGGCCGGTAACACCGGTCTCGGCGTCTACGTGAAGCAGATAGCCGTTCTCAGCGGGGCTGTGGATGGTCAGGATCAGGCTGTAAACGCCGTCCACGGACAGCTTGATGTTGGCGCCGTAGTGGGGGCCATCGGAAGCGGCCATGGGCATGAAGGTGCCTTCAGCGCCGTCTACAACGTTGCCTTCAGCGTCGACTACCTTGTAGTCGATGGTCAGGTAGGGGATCCAGTCGCCTACGCCGTAGCCGAGCTCGTTCTCGTTGGCGGAGACGTCGGCTTCGATGTGGATGTTGGCTTCCTCAACGCTCAGACCGGCAGAGGCAGCGGGCTCCATGACGACGGGCTGGAAATACACAGCGGCGATGTGGATGATCTCATCGGGACCTACATCCTGCTCTTCGCCAATGGGGAACTCTTCAAAACCGGCTTCTTCAGCCACGGCCGCGAAGGCAAATACCATCATAAGGGAAAGTACGAGTGCGAGTAACTTCTTCATTATTTTTTCCTCCTTTATTCGCGTGGGGAGTACCGAAAACCAATCGGTAGAAATTATATCATCAGGCAGCGGCAAAGCGGGGTTATGTCTGCTGCCAATGACGGCTTGGGGAATGCGGGTGGGAGCTTGCCCCTGCCCACCCGCATTTGCGCTTGGAGGCATCTGAGCTGCCCAATTCTCAAATGGAACCTTTGCGCGGGGGGTTAAACCGGAGAATGGAGGTGTAAGTTCTTTTCTCCGCTTGGTTTACTTGGCCTTTGCTGTCTTCGCCTCAGTTTCCGCCTCGGAAGCGGCCGGGGGATTAAGCTTCATTTCGTATTCTTTGGTGAGTACGGTTATTTTGTTTCTGTAGTGCGCCATCATAAAGGTGATGAGCAGTATTACCGCCAGTATCAGCTGGGGCACGAGCGTCTCAAGGAAGGGGTAGATGCCGAGCACCTGCACCACGTCGTTCTCGGGCACGCCGGTAACCCTGAGCGTGCACTCGAACAGGCCGCCCTCGCTGAGCTCCTTTATGCCGCTGCCAAGGAACGCCACGCACATTATCGCCATCAGTATCGATGTCGCGGTGAAGAACACCTTTATGGGGAGCTTAATTGAAAGCTTTGTAATGGCGAGGTACACACCCACCAGCACCACGCAGCCCACGAGGAAGCCCGCCAGCACCATGCCCACGCTGCCCTCTTCGCCGGCCATCATTGGCTGATAGAACAGCACAACCTCTGCGCCCTCGCGGAACACGGACAAAAACGCGGTAAAGGCCAGGGCAAAGCTGGAATTTCTTTCTACGCCGCTTTGCACCTTCTGATTGAGGTAGCCCGTCCATGCGGCGGCCTCGCTCTTGCTTATCATCCAGTTGCTCACGTAGAACAGAACGCACACGGCTATCAGCGCGGTTACGCCCTCGATTATCTCCTGCGCCATGCCCGCGGCGGTGAACGCCTTTTTGAGGAAGTACAGCACGGCAGCCGCGATGAAGGAGGCCACGATGCCCAGCGCGGCGCCGAGGTAGACGTGCTTGAGCGCCTTTGCGTTGCCGCTCTTTACGAGGTAGGCGATTATCGCGGCAATAACCAGTATCGCCTCCAGACCCTCGCGCACTATTATGCCGAAGGCGCCAAGCGCGGTCAGCCAGTCGGTGTTTCTGGTTTCACTGGCCTTGTCTATTTCGTCAAGCCTCTCGATTGCGGCCTTGATTTCGCTGTTCAAATCGCTAAGAACGGGGCTGACGCTGTCATATGTGGTTTCGTTTACGCCCTCAGAAACGGCGTCTCTTACGAGGGCGAAGCCGTTTTCTATGCGCTCGGCGTCCTCCTTGGAGACCTCGCCTTCGGTTCTGGCCCTGAGGCCGGAATCGATCCATACCTTTTGATAGGCGGCCTCCACGCTGCGCTTGAGCAGCCCGTCCTGATCGCCGTTCTCGATGGCGGCCAGCGCGCTTTGGCTGAGCGTCTCAAAGTCCTCGTATGCGCCCGTCCAAGAGGTGTAGGCCTTGCCGTCCTCGATTTTGCTTATCGCGGCGATGCGGTCGAGGCGCGCGGCGCAATTCTTTATGCCGCTCGACAGCTTTTTCTGCGCGTTGCCGAAGGCCGTGGACTGATATTTGCCGCTTGCCAGTATCTCGCGCACGGCCATGAAGCGGTCGTCCATGTCCTTCCACTGGTCGTAGCCCAATTCCTCGTAGACCTTGCCCGCGAAGCCGCTGCCCCAGTATACGGAGAAGTACATGTTGTCGAAGGTCGCCGTGGCGTCCTCGTAGGCCCTGCCCCTGTATTCGGTGGAGAGGGTGGACACCATGTCGCTTATGGCGTCGTTCGCCTCGGCCCAGCTGGCGTAGCGCAAGCCGCCACCCTCGCCAGCAAGCTCGCTCCACGGATCCTCGGCTACGCGCACGCCGTTTTGCCAGTAGCTCATTTCGGTCTGAGGCTCGCCGTCCTTGGCCGCCAGCTTGTTGGCGTCTTCGCGTATCATGGTCTTGAGCTTGTTGAGCTCGCTTCTGACCGCGCCCTTGGTTTCGTCGTCGGTCTCGGTCTTTTTGACCATAGCCTTGCAGGTGGTGTACTCGAGCTCCACCGCGTTTTTGCGGGGGCCGGAGACGTAGGTCATCGTCTGCCTTTCAAAGCCCGTGGTCTCGTAAACCTTGAAGTAGGCGTTGTTCACGCTGTCGTAGGCCGCGGAATTCTCACCCGCCAGATACTGCTCAAACGCGGTGTCGAGGTATTGGTCGATGCGGTCGGCACTCGAGCCCCAGCGGTTGCCTTCCTCGTATTGGAACGGCTCGTCCGC
>JAFPYA010000061.1 GCA_017412445.1 Clostridia bacterium | reverse complement strand
GTGAGCGATGAGCTCGTCGGAGGTGAAGTCCTTGCCGGACTTGGGCTGATGATAGAAGCCCTTGCCCTTGGGGCTCTTCCACTCGGAAGCGGCGGCGTCCATAGCAAGCATGAAGTCCTCGCCGGGCTTGTAGCCGGCGGCCTCGATTGCCCTGAGGATGAGCTCGATGGCGTCTTCATCGCCAGCCAGGCTGTTGGGGGCGAAGCCGCCCTCGTCGCCAACGGCGGTCACGTCATTCATTTCCTTGATGAGCTTCTTGAGGGTCTGGAACACTTCAGCGCACCAGCGCAGGCCTTCCTTGAAGGAGGGAGCGCCGACGGGCATGACCATGAATTCCTGGGTATCCACGGAGGAATCGGCATGGGCGCCGCCGTTGAGGATGTTCATCATGGGCACGGGCAGACGGTTGCCGTTTACGCCGCCCAGGAAGCGGTACAGCGGGATTCCCAGAGAATTCGCGGCTGCGCGGGCAGCGGCGATGGACACGGCCAGAATGGCGTTGGCGCCCAGATTGGTCTTGCCCTTGGTGCCGTCGGCCTTGAGCATGGCGGCGTCCACGGCGTAGGTGTCCATGGCGTCGATGCCCTTAACGGCCTCGGCGATAACGGTATTCACATTGTTCACGGCCTTGGAGACGCCCTTGCCGCCGAAACGGGACTTGTCGCCGTCGCGCAGCTCCAGCGCTTCAAATTCGCCGGTGGAAGCGCCGCTGGGAGCGGTGCCCAGAGCAACAGTGCCATCCTCAAGCCATACTTCGGCTTCGACGGTGGGATTACCGCGGGAGTCTATAATCTCGCGGCCGATAACTTTAACGATAGTGGTCTTCATGAAACAGTCCTCCTTAAAGTATTCAGAACCCAAAAATACTGGTCTTACAATATTATACCAAATACGTTGTTATAATTCTACATTTTTCAAAAAAATAATACAAGAAGCGGCATTGATTTCAATGACTTTCATACTCAGAACGGATTATGCCAGCGCATTGTTTCATGCTTTAAAATACTTCTCCCTCCGCAGTTTACCGATGGCGGTATTTCTTCGGAGGGAGCATTTATTGGTTTATCGAGGGTTCTCTATTCCGCTATCGACGCGGCGTTCAGCGCCTGTGGCCAGGAGGTGTTGGCGTTTATGGCGTAGTTGCTGAGGTCTTCGGAATAGAAGTCGAAGTAGTAGTTGGAGTAGATCGGTATTGCGGGCAGAATCTCCATAAAGCGCATTTCGTACTCAAGCCACTTCTCGCAGTAGTCGAATAGGTCGCCGGGCTTGGTTTGCCGAAGCCGGATGGCAAGCCTGTACAGTTCTTCGTCCGCAAGGCCGGTATACGTCCACACGTGCTCGCCGTCCTCGTTCAGGCCGAACTGCTGGGAAGGGTCGTAGAGCAGATCGAAATTGGTGGCCATGAATATCATATCGTATTTGCATTCTGCGGTGTGGTAATACTGCGGCAGCAGCTCGCCCAAAGGCACGGACTCGACGCTTACGGTTGCGCCAAGCTCGGCCAATTGCGCGGGCAGCATTTGCTCAAGCGCTTTGCCTACCGCGCTGCCCTCGGGATAAGCCAGCTTGAGGCTCAGCGGCTCAAGGCCGTCTTCACCCTCTCTGAAGCGCAGACTGTCGCGCTCCTGGTCGTAGTCGCCGCCCTGTTCGTTCAGGCTCCAGCCTGCTTCAGCAAGCAGCTCGCCCGCCACATCTACGTCGCGCCCGTAAATATCGAGACTGTTCAGGCTCAGGCTCTGCCACTTGGCGAGGCTCTTTTCGTAGGCCGCTGTCGCCGTGGCATCGCTCTCGTCGGGCTTTGTCACGGGGTAAGGAATCGTGCCGTTCAACACGGAGGGCATCCACTGTCCCAGCCCGTACCAGCCGTTTGTGGCCGCGCCGTAATCCCCCACGGTCTCACTTGTCAATTCATCCTTGTCGATGCCGTAGGCCAGCGCCCGGCGGACGTTCACGTCCGTAAGCAGGCCGCTGTCGAGGTTCAGGCTTATAAGACCCACGCCTGTTCTGGCGTAGGAGGTGAAGTTGACGCCTGCGCCGCTGTCGCAGAGGGCTATGCCTTCATCGATGAGCTCGCGGCCTGTGGCTTTGTTTATCACGGTGACTTCACCGCTTTCGATCGCTGCGATCATCTCATCTGCGGGCATGCACTTGAATGTGACATGCTCTATCGTGGGCTTTGCTCCCCTGTAGTCGCCGGGATAATATGGATTGAGTTCAAACACGGCCTCGCCGTTTGCATAGGAGACGAGCTTGTACGGGCCGCTGGTCAGCGCCGGATGCGAGCGGTAGCCCGTGTTTTCGTCCAAAATGGTGCGACTGAGCAGTTCCGCGCTGAACGCGCCGTCCTCGTCCACGATGTAGATGCCCTCGCCGTCGTCCGCGATGCTGACACCGGGCGCGATCTCACTGGCCGGATACGGCGTCAGCGCAAGCAGCGCCAGTTCATAGAAGAAGGGCAGATACCTGGCGCTGATGGTTATGGTCAGCTGATCGTCAGAGACTACTCTCACGCCCGTCAGCGTCTCGGATTTACCGCCGATGTAGGCGTCATAGCCCGAAATCCACGCAGGCTTGTATGCGTTTGCCCCGATTTCGGCGATCTCGGGAGAAATCATCAAAAGCAGGCTGAACGCGTAGTCCCACGCGGTTATGGGCGTGCCGTCACAGTAGGCCAGGTTTTTGTTGAGCACGATGCTGTACAAGTGGTCGCCGTCGAACTCCTCGGACGCCACGAGCTTTTCGATTACGGTGCCGTTGGGCACAAAAGTGCCGCTGTTCGCGTCCCAGACCACGAGCTCACAGCCGTGTATGAGCGCCCTCACGTCCGCGTCGGAGGTATTGTTGCCCCACATGGACGTGAAGAAATTACCTGTCATGGGCGTGGTAACCGCCACCGTGACGCTCTGCTCCTCGGCTGCTGCCGACATTGCGTCCAAAAGCATCACAGCTGTCAGAAGCGCCGCAAAGAACTTTTTCATATAATCCGTTTCCTTTCGTAAACCGATTTGACCCTCCGGCGCCCGGACGCCGCGCATACGGCATCCGGGTGAGGCTGCGGGCTTATTCGATACTCTCGCCGACGTTCACATTAATCATGCCGAGACCCACAGACGTTATCGGATTGAACGCGTCGGCCGCGTAAATGACCTTGATCGTAACGTCCTCGGTAGGCATCGTGCCGGCAACCACGGCTGTGTCGGGCGTATAGCCCGCAATTGACGGAGATTCTACGCTGTAGCTGTCGCCGTAAGCGATCTCTTCCGTGTAGGTCTTGGCCGCGGTGGTGCCGTCCATGTAAACGTAGATGATTGTAAGCGTGTACTTCTGGCTGACCGGCGTCTCTACGCTCGCTTCTGCTTCAGGCGTTATGGTCTCGCCCTTGGGCATAATCACGTCGTCCGCTTTGACGGTAGCGGTATTCGCGACCTTGAAGGCCGTGATGTCATCCAGTGTCACGGTGTAGCTCGCCGTGTACGTCGCGCTCTCCCCCGCTTTCAACTCGGCGACGGTCTCGCTGAGGCCTGTCAGCTGGTCAGTGACCTGTACGTTGTAGAGCACCACATTGCTGCCATTGGTCACGACAAGCCTGTACTCGATTGCCTCGTCCAGCGCGAAGGGCGTGCCATCCTCGTGGAGGTTGGTGATTTCCTTGGTCAGAGCGAGGTCAACCTCGACGTCCTCGGTCACATCGTCCGTATCGTCAGGCGTTGCATCGGGGTCATCGCCCTCAGGATCAGCACCTGTCGCAGTAGCGGCGTTCTTCACGCTGCCTGCAAGGATATCCTGCTCGTTCACTTCATGCAAGTAGGCGACCGTGGTTTCTTCACCCGGCGCAAGAGTCGTCTTGTCCGGGGTGAGAGTCTCGGCGGTGTAGCCCGTGATTGTATCGGTGACTGTGATATCCTTAATGGTCACGTTACCGTCGTTCTTAATCGTGATCGAGTAAGTGATCGTCTCGCCAAGCGCGTAGCTTTCGCCATTCTCAGGCTCGCTTGTGGTCGACTTGGTGACGGTCAGGTGAGCGTTCTTCTTGTCCATTGCATCTTCCGTGTCGTCCGGCTTAACCTCAGGCTCTTCACTCTCAGGATCAGCGCCTGTCGCTGTAGCGGCATTCTTCACGCTGCCCGCAAGGATGTCCTGCTCAGTAACTTCGTGCGAG
>JAFPYA010000060.1 GCA_017412445.1 Clostridia bacterium | reverse complement strand
AGGTGGGGGCGTTCTGGCTTGCGCGCGCCCTGCACAGGGTAAGCTTCATGATCTGGGGATGGCAATACTTTCCGTCCCGGGGGGATACGAGCAGGCCCTCTGCGATGCACTCGCCCAATATCTTCTTGGCATTCTCCCGGCTCAGATTTGTGCGCTGACTCACCTCGGCCAATGAAAGCGTCCGCTTTGCCTTGAGCAGCGCTTCGGTCATTTCCTGTCTGTTCAAGCTTTTCTCCTTAAAAACAGCATGCAGCCGAAACTGCATGCTGTCTGTTGCTTAGATAGGGAATTATTCTTTGTCGCCATTGTCGTCGCCGGTCGTTTCCTCAGTCTGCTCGGCTTCCGTCGTTTCGGCAGGCTCTTCGGTCGTCTCTACCGGTTCCTCGGTGGTCTCTTCTTCAGTGGCTTCCTCTTCGGGAGCAACTACGAAGCTGTAGGAATAGGTGGCTTCCTCTTCGCCGAATACGGTGGGGGCGTTGCCGTCAACCCATTCCACGGTGTAGCCTTCCTTGGTGGGCAGCTTGTCCGCAGTCACTTCACTGCCGACCTTGCCGGTCAGGGTGATTTCCTCGGCGGGCACGTATTCCTCGTCGCCCTCGGGCTTCACGTCAACCAGCTTCACGGTGCCGGCGGGATAGAACTTGGCGTAGAGCTTGATGCGCTCGGTGCCCATGAGGCCGCTCAGCTCTTCGCCGTTCTCGGTCTCCCATACGCCGACCATTCCTTCGGGTACGTCAGGCACGTAGATGTTCACGTTTTCGCTGGTAAGATCGGTGCCTTCCTTGGCGAAGACGCGGTAGTAGTCCTTCTTTTCCTCTTCGAGGCCTTCTACGAAGGCGTCGTAGGCGGCCTGATAATCGTATGCGTAGCCACTCTGGTAGGCGCTCAGGAACACATTCTGCTCGCTCATCATCTGCAGCGGGTAGTACTCCACGTACTCGTCAACGCTTTCCTCGCCTTCCGCGGCGGTCTTGGTGACGTAGTACTCGATGAAGTTGCCCGTAGCATAGTCCGCATAGTAGGTCACATCGGCGGCGGGTACGGTCTCAGGAAGCTCCCTGAACCAGATGATCTCGTTCTCGCTGGCGTTCTCAACGGTGGAGTAGAACAGGGTCTCGCCGTCCTTCGCCTCGGGCGCGGTGTAGGCGCTGTAGTCTACCGTGGTGCCGTAATCGCCGGTGTAGGTGAAGGCGCCTTCGGTCTGATCGGGGTTATTGACGGTCACGGTGTAGCTGTTGATGGCGTAGTCCACGATCACGTTGATCTTGGAGGAGCCCATCTTCTCAGGCAGCGCGCCCTCGGTCTTAACCCACTTGCCGTCCTTCTTTTCGGCCAGCGCCCAAGCGCCGGTGTAGCCGGTCTTCGCGGGAACTTCAGCGTAAGTGATGGCTTCGCCCCTCTGGAAGGTGGCGGTGTTGGTCACGATGTTGTTCTTAAGCTCGCTCTCGCTGATGTCGTTCTGCGCCAGCGCAGCCTGATACACCGCGTCGTTGGCTTCGGTGGAGCCGATGGCCGGGTAGAACTCGTTGCCGTTGGCGTCATAATAGGTGACTGTAAAGGTGCGCAGGTTCCACCAGGTGGCGAGGATCGCCAACACCACGAAAACAGCCGCGGTTATTTTTGTAATCAACAAAAGCTTGCCCTCGGCGCTCTTAGCCTTGCTCTTGCCCATGAAGGTTTCGGCCGCGCCGCCAATGGCGCCAAGACCCTGCTTGTTGCCTTCCTGCATAAGCACGGCTATGATGAGCACGATCGACGCAAGAATAAGTATGATGTTGATAACTGTGGACATCTATATTCCTCCTTGATACGACTGCGATTAACACACAGTCAAACACATAGCACCGATAATTATAGCATCATAACGCAATATATGCAACACTTTTTACGGTAAAATTTGTAATTTAAATAGATAAGTTTTCCAGAACATTTTAATGCCCTGAACGTCAAATTGTTTGACAGTCTGTGCAGGCAATGCTATAATGCAAATGAAAACAGACTGCGAAGGAGATGTTTTTATAGATGAAAAAGCTTGTTTTGTTCCTGCTTACGCTGTCTTTAATACTGGGCTTAACCGCCGGCGCGGAATACGATACGGACATCTGGGAGATCTTTGACGCCGGAGAGAGCTTCACCGCTGACTTTGACAACGACGAAAACGACGAGACCATGCGCTTTTCCTGCGCGCTCAACGAGTACGACGACGGCGATTTCACCCTTTCTGTGGGCGAAACCTCCGTCACGAAAAAGGACTGCGTCGGCCTTGAACCCAAGGTATATGCGATGAAGGCGGGCTATACCTGGTATTATTACGGCACTGTGTTCATGGTCAACGAATACGGCCCCAGCGACGACCCGCTGACGTACTGCTTTTTGTACACCGAGGGCGAACTGATTGACCTTGGCATGATCCCCGCGCTGGTAGACTCCTTTAAGGTGGGCAGCGACGGCGTCATTTCCACGAAGATTCGAGCCGCGGCAGTGGGCACCTGGTACCGCCCGGCGGATTACGTTCTCGCCGTGGGCAGCGAGGAGGACGCGAACGGCGAGTGGCGCCAGATCTACAGCCTTTGCGAGGTGCCGCGCCCCTTCTATCCTATGAACATGCTTGTAACCCTAAAAAGGGATATCACCCTCTCAAGCTCGCTTT
>JAFPYA010000059.1 GCA_017412445.1 Clostridia bacterium | reverse complement strand
GGAAAGAGAGCCCATGTTCGTGGCCATGACGAGCATGTTGTTGATTTCATCGGCATCCTGAAGCGTAACCAGCGTGCAGGAAGCGCCTTCCTCGTTGCCGGGCATGTCCGCGTCGCCGTCTACGAACGACCAGCCCTCGGGCGCGGTCACCGTGAAGCCGATGCCGGTGTTGATGTAGGTGTTGCCGACGATTTAGCCCTGCGCGATGAGGCACAGCGAAAGCATCAGAACCAGCGCAAGTGAAACGAGCTTCTTCATGAATAATCCTCCTGATTTTACACACAAATAGTGCTTTAATGTAATTATAACGGAAAGGACGCGCCCTGTCAACCGCCTGAAGGCAAATAGATAACGGGATTTGGGGGCGTTTTTCGCGTAAGTATTTTGCCGCTTCGGCGCGAAGGTGCCTCTGTACTCACGGCGCGGCCGCAAGGCTGCCCTGCCGGCGCGGCCTTATCTCAAGGCGGAAGCGCTTGCGCCGGCAGGGACGCGTGCCTAAGGCTTACTGTCACTTGACCGGCAGCCAGAATTCAACCTTAATTACGGTTTCGCCGTCGCCGAATACGCCCTCAAGCTCGCCCCTTATCTCCGTTTCGCTTCTGTAAAGGATGTAGAGGTCAAAGCCGTCCTTTTCGGTCTTGAGCTCGTTTATCCAGCGCGTGTTCGCGTTGTTTTGCGGTTTCTTCCAATCGTACTGCGAGTTATAGGCCACCGTTGTGCCGTTCATGTAATTGATGCCGAAGAGCTTTAATCTGACGTTCCGGTCCACCTTATGGTACTCCGAGCCCGTTTTGCAATTCGCGGGCACCGAAAGCTGAAAGCCGCGCCCGTCCGCGTCAGTAAAGCCCATGTTCAGCACCTCGGTTGAGATATTCTGGACACCCCAAACCGCGCTTCCGTCCCAGTTTGTCTGATATCTCGATGTGCCCCAGTAGGTGTCGGTTACGCTGCCAGGGCGCATGCTGAGCCCCGAATATGTGTACAGCGCGCCGTTAATGGTTACGAACATGTCTCCGCTCTCAAGCTCCTTTGTGACGATATTCGCTTCTTCCATTTCAAAGCCCTTTTCGAGCATGAACATGAACTGCTGCGAGCCCTTGTAGTTCAAAAACAGCATCGCCTGCCTGCCCTCGCCCGTGAGGATATAAGCGTTATAGCCGTCTATGCGCTGCGCGGACAGGGTATAGCCGCGGCTCTGCGCCTCAAGCAGATACCCGTTCAGCTCGGCGCTCCATTCAAGCTGCTGTCTGAAGAGATACACGTCGTAGACGCGGTTTTTGTAAACGACGCCGCTCTGAACGGGCGCGGTCTGAATATCCTTAAAGTAAGTGCCGGGGTTTGGCAGCGGCAGGCGCGTTTCCTCTTCTTCCTCAAACAGCTCGGGCAGGCTGTCCGTGTCTGTGGTTTCAGATTCGCAGGTCTGGCTGAAAAAGTCAAAATCCGGCAGCGTGTCCTGAGGCACGTCCGCGGCTTCGTCAAACTCAGCGTTGTCAAGACCGGCTGAGGCGTCAGACTCGGCGCCGGCGGTGCCAAGCAGCATAAGGCACAAAAGCAGCATTATCAGCCCAAAGCGGAAAAACCTCTGTGTGTGTTTCATTGTATTCATCCTCCCCTTCAAATATGTGCCTGCAATGATGTGAGACCTGGCGGCATTGAGACTTCCTTCCATCGTTTTTACCTCCCTGATTTTTGTAATCTGTGTTCCTTTCGGGTGATTGTATTTTACCGCAGGCCTGGGCTTTTGGCGTCTACCGGCGGTAGACAAAAGGGCGGCATCATTGCAAAAGGCACACTGCCTTTACAAACAGGCGCACGCATGTTATAATGCCGCCATGCTACGCTTAACGGAAACGGGGAAAAACAAATGAGTTTTAAGGATATGCTGCGCGCGTTTTTCAAAAAGGCTCCTGCGCCCGCTGTTTCAGAGCCCGCATCGGGCGCTGTGCAGCCTGAGCCCGTGAAGCCGACGCCTCTCTATACGCCTGTCGGGTCGGACTACAGGGACTTTGTGAAAGCGCGCCTGCCGGAGGATATCAGGGAAAAATATATACGCATGGCCTCTCTTGGCGACTACTATGAAGAGAGAAACCAGTTTGAAATCGTCTTGATGGATAGGGGACAGCCGGTTTGGGGGAAAACCTTCGCAAACAGAGAGGAAATGTATCTGTGGTATTTTGAAGAGGCCTGTGAGAATATAGCAGATCGTATTGAACAGGAAAACTTCAGGCAAAACTCGCTTAAATGGAGGTATGAACTCATATTTCCGAAAATCGGAGAAGGCGTGCTTGTCGAGCGCGGCAGCTATGTATATAACGCCGTTGAAGACACAAGGCTGGTCACATATGAAACGACCCTGCGGCTGCTCAAACCCGTTTTAAGCCCCTATGCCTGGCACGAGCGCATAAGAAAATATCTGTCTTATCTGAACGGGCGTGAATTTCAGCATTGGGCGTATGATGAAGAAGCGCAGCGCTTTACAGAAATAGAAGGAGCCGAAGCGCTAAAGCCTGAGCAGAAGAAATACCGCGTCGTCAGCGAGGACGATTACAGGAAAGAGCAAGGCTTACGGGCGCTAGCGGCCAAAGCATACCTGTGCCAACTTGAAGCGAATGAACAAAAATGAACAGCCCGATGAGAATAAATAAGAGGAAGAAAATCTGAAGGCTGTGCCCTGATGCGCTGTTTGCCCGGTGGGCAAGCAGCATTAAAAATGCTGAATGTGCGGCCGCGCCGCGTGAAGCGCCTGCTGGCGTGAAGTGTGGCTGCGCCACATGATTTGCGCTGCGAGGGTGAAATGGTTGTGGGCAGGGGGATTCATTTCGGGCGATTTTGGTTCATTTTTCTTTACGCATATTTACTTTACGGCTTTAAAGTGATATAATCAGCTTATTATTTCCTTTGGAGGCGCGCCATGAGAAACACCTATATACCCGAGGGGTACAAAAGCCTGCTGAATGTGCAGCAGACCGAAAAGGCCATAAAGTACGTAAAGGACACGTTTGAGAGGATATTTGCCGACAGCATGGGGCTGCTTCGCATATCCGCCCCGCTGTTTGTGAGCGCGGACAGCGGCCTTAACGACAACCTGAACGGCGTGGAGCGCCCCGTGAATTTTGAAATACGCGAGATTCCCTCCCGCGACATGGAGATAGTGCATTCCCTGGCCAAGTGGAAGCGGCAGGCGCTGAGGGACTACGGCTTTAAGCTGCACGAGGGCCTCTACACCGACATGAACGCCATCCGCCGCGACGAGGACATAGACAACCTGCACTCCATATACGTGGACCAGTGGGACTGGGAAAAGGTGATTTCCAGGGAGGACAGGTGCCGCGAATACCTCGAAAACACGGTAAAAATAATCGTGCGCGCCCTGGCCGCGACGGAGCTTGCCGCCTGCGCCATGTTCCCCTCCCTCGACCCGGAGATCAACCCCACCGTGACCTTCGTCACCTCTCAGGAGCTGGAGGACAAGTATCCCGACTACACGCCCAAGCAGCGCGAGGACGCGGTGGCGCGCAGGTTCGGCACGGTGTTTATTGAAAACATAGGCGGCAAACTCAAAAGCGGCCTTCCCCACGACGGCCGCGCGCCGGACTACGACGACTGGGAGCTCAACGGCGACATAATCGTGTGGAACGCCGTGCTCGGCCGCGCCTTTGAAATCTCCTCCATGGGCATAAGGGTCGACCGCGAGGCGATGCTGCGCCAGCTTAAGGAGCGCGGCTGCGAGGACAGGCTCGCCCTCCCCTTCCACAGGGATTTGATCGAGGGCAACATGCCCCTGACCATAGGCGGCGGCATAGGCCAGAGCCGCATATGCATGCTGATACTCAAAAAGTGCCACATAGGCGAGGTGCAGGTGTCCGCATGGGACGAGGACACGACGGAGATATGCAAAAAGAACGGCGTAGTGCTGCTGTAGGAGAGTAAGAAAGAGTGGTGCGCCGCCCCGGTGAAGGGGCGGCGATGATTTATGATGCCTTCCCCTGGAGGGCGCGAAGTCTTCTCTTTTCCCTCTTCTCTCCTCTCTCCTCACCATGCGCATTCCCCCGCACAACTAAGCCGGGCGGCCAATGCCGTCCGGCTCAGTTCTTTCTTCCTTCTTCCTCTCTTCCCCTCTTACTCTATCTCCAGATATATCGTGTTGCCGTTTTCCATGGTGATCAGCAGGCTGCGGCCGAGGAGGCTGCTTAAGTTTATGCCTGTGTAGTCGATGTAGTAGGCGCAGCCGCTGAGTCTGAAGCAGAAGTTCAGCGTCCAGCGCGTGTTCTGTTCGGCCTCCTCGTCGGTGACGGTGAAGGTCATGGACGAGTTATTGTAAAGCCATCCGGAGGTGTTGCGCGCCTTGCCCCAGTTTTTGGCGCCGTCCGGGTAGAGGTAGACCTCGCTTATGGAGAAGCCGGCGTAATTCTTGATTGTGAAGTCCCGCGCGTCGGGCAGCGTGCTTACTGTCTCGGTTTTATAGTCTACGCT
>JAFPYA010000058.1 GCA_017412445.1 Clostridia bacterium | reverse complement strand
TTCAGCCTTGTCGTGGAAGGAAATGCCGAAGTGACGAATCTTACCTTCCGTCTTGAGTTCCTGGGCGATCTCATAGGCCTTGCAGCGCTTGTATTTGGGGTAATTGTTGCGATCCTGGGCGTGCATGAGGTAGAAATCGAAATACTCCACCCCGCACCATTTCAGCTGGTTTTCAAAGAAGGGGCGGATATCCTCCTGCTTTTTGAAATAGGGATCAGTCAGCTTGTCGGTGAGCAGGAATTGGCTGCGGTCAAAACGCTTGGCCACGCAATCCCGAATGGCGGTTTCACTCTGGCCGTTGATATAGCCGTGGGCGGTATCAAAATAATTGAGGCCGGAGGCGATGAAGGCGTCCGCCATGCGGCAGAATTCGTCGTAATTCACCTGGCCGTTCTTCATGGGCAGGCGCATGCAGCCAAAGCCGAAGTTGCCGTGGATTTCCGGGAAAAAGGGATTTGGGATCATTTTGTTTTCCTCCTTGCTTCGCAGTCGGTATCAGACGTTTTTCCTGGCCCAGGAAGCGACTTTTGTTTCGGATTTGGCGGCCTCCGCGCCGTGAATGGACAGGCCGGAAACCACCTGCGCGCCCGGGCAGATCTTTTTCAGCTCCCGCTCGCTGGAGCCCATGCCGCTGCCCTCGTTGGTGCAGAAGGGCGCGACCTTCTTCCCCGTCAGATCGTAATGCTCCAGGAAGGTATAGACGCACATCGGCATGGTGCCCCACCAGTTGGGGTAGCCCACGAAGATGGTGTCGTACTGTTCAATGCTGACCGGGTACTTCTTCAATTCCGGGCGCGCGCCCTGGCGCAATTCCGCCTTGGCCTCCTCGGTGCAGGTCATATAATCCCTGCTGTATTCGCGCACGGTCTCTATCTCGAACAGATCGCCGCCCACGGCCTTCTGAATGAATTCCGCCACGCGCTCGGTGTTGCCCTTCGCCAGATCCACGATGCTGCCGTTCCAATAGTTCTGCCCCTTGCGGGAGTAGTAAACAATCAGGTTTGCCATATCAATATCCGCCTTTCCGATGCTTTACTTCTTTGCTCTACAGCTCTCTCATCGCTGCATAAGTATTATAAAAGAAATAAAGGTCGGAATCAATTCGGATTTTCGGGCTTTTTGATAAGAAAAACTTATTTGATATTCTTCCTTAAAAGGTCGGTGAACTCTCTTTGCAGGGAGTTGTCGCTGCTCTCCGGCCAGAAGGCAAACATCCTTCGGATCATCGGGCTGCCCCCGCGCATGAGCGGAACGAGTGCCGTGCCGATATCCTCAGGCATATCCCCGTCGCAGGGGTAAAAGCCTACGCCGGCCGCGGCGTTCATGCGGGCTTCGTCCACATTTTCGGTAAACAGAAAGCTGCTCCTGACGCCCATTATGTCCCGCCAGTGGCTTGCTTCGTTGTCGCGCTGTTCAGCGCTCGTCACCAGAATGCAGAGCCTGTCCTGCAGAGCCTCGGTCGTCACGCTGCTTTGGCGCGCCAGAGGGTCGTCCCCACGCATGAGCGCACAGAGCGGCTGCTCCAGCAATTCTTCGTTTACGTACGTGTCGCTGAGCGCACGCCACTGGTCGTTTATGACCATATCGAGCGAGCCGCTGTTGACAGGATGAAACAGCTCCTCGTGCGTGCCTGTGGTAAGCGAAAGGCGCACATAGGGATGGGCAAATGTGAAGTCCTGCACGGTCTTTTGTATGATGCGGGAGCTGAACCCGTTAAGCACGCCCACGCGCAGCCGCTGGTATTCGCCCGAGCCTATGCGCCGCACCTCGCGTACAAGGCTGTCCAGCGCCGCCGTCTGCCGCTTTGCCTGTTCATAGAAGTACTGACCTGCGGCCGTAACGGTAAACCTTCGTCCGTGCCTCTCAAGCAGCTGCACCTTAAGCTCGTCCTCCAGCGCGCGTATCTGCTGGGAGATGGCGGACTGGGAGATATGGCAGACCTCGCCCGCCTCAAAGAAGCTGTTCGTCTCCACTACGGCGATAAAATAGCGCATTTGTCGATGCATTATAAAGGCCTCCGCTTGAAAGAAGGTAATCAAAAAGGCAGGTTTTGTTAAGATAGTACTATGTATCAAGCAAATAAACAAGCGCGTATTTCAATTTCATAAGTAAAGATTTCGTTACAAAGCTGCTGACCGCTCATTCACTTCCGATAACCGAAAGCACCTCCGAACCGGCTTTATGCCTGCCGAACTTACCGATGGCTGAACAGGCATATATTCATTCGGTTTTTTAAAGAAATAAGATGCGCCAAGCTGCCAAATGAGGCTTTGTCTATTGAAAACAGAGAGCATTTATATTATAATGTTGCCATCAGGCAGATTAAGAACGTATAAAAATACAGTATAGCAATTTGTTGACAATACAGGGAGGTGGCTTATGAACGCGCGCATAATCAAACGGCTGGCCTTGGTGGGCCTTGCTGTCTGCCTGCTTTGCGCCTGCACTTGCATCGGCGAGAGCTACAGTGCTTCCACGATGCGCCTTTTGCGCTACGACGGGGATGTGGTTATAGAGGACGCAAGCGGGTCTTCGCGCTTCGTTTTGGCAAACGTGCGCTTCAGCAGCGGCGAAGCGATGCGCACGGGGACGGGCGCAAGCGCCTCTGTTGCCCTGGACGATACAAAGATAGTGACCCTTGACGAAAACAGCCGCGTGGAGTTCATGCTCGAGGGCAGCCGCATGGAGCTGACGCTCACGGAGGGCACGCTGTTTTTGGACGTAAGCGAAAAGCTGGACGAAAACGAGAGCCTCGACATAAGGACCTCCACGATGAGCGTGGGCATACGCGGCACGATAGTGTTTTTGAGCGTGGAGCCTGCCTCGGATGAAAACGGCGGCATAGAGAGGACCGTATTCGGCGTACTTGAGGGAAGCGCGCGCATCGAAAGCGCGCACGACAAAAAATCGCTCGATGTCAGCGCCGGCCAGATTGCGACCGTCACAGATGTCGCCCCGGCGGAGATAGTCGATATGAGCGCCGAAGATCTGGGGCACTTTGTTCAACAGCAGATATACGGCGACCCCGCGCTGCTTGAGCGCGTAGAGGAGGCTGCGCCTCAGCTGCTCGTGCCGAACGACTATCCGGCTGACGGCGACTGGGAATATACGGGCAAGGTGACCATTATCGCCCAGAGCGCAAGCAAGCTTTACGACGGAACGCCCCTTACAAGAACGGGCGACGTGCTCGTATTCGGCTTGCCCTCCGTGTTCGGCGTAAGCGCGAATGCCGGCGGCAGCCTGACAGACGCGGGCATGGCGGAGAACCCGATTGCACAATACGCCATATACAACAGCCGCGGTGAAAATGTGACCAATCATTTCAGGGACATAGAGACGGTGTCGGGGCGGCTCGTCGTCGATCCCGCGCCCATGACCATCTGGACAGGCAGCGCCAAAAAGGCCTATGACGGCACGCCGCTCACCTGCGAGGAGGCCGGGTTTGACCTGATAAGCGCCTCACGCGAGGAGGAGCTCTGGAGCGACACCTCGTTTGTGCTGTCCGAACAGTACGGAGAGACGCTTTACGGCCTGAGCGGCACCACGCTTGTGCACGGCACAAACCCGCTCACCGGCGAAACGAGCGAGACGCTGCTGTCGGCGGGACAAAGGCTCACGGTGCATCTGAGCGACACAAGTGAAGCTCAAAGCATAACATTTGAGATCGAGAGCGTGGCGGAAAACGAGCTGCCAGAGCAGGTGCTGCGCCTGTATGCCGACAATCCCGATTTGATGGCCAAAGCCTGCGAGGACGCGGGATGGAGTGAGGAGACGCTGAGCGCGCTAATTTCCGCTCTGCCCTCTTCCGAAGCGGAGATGACGGTGAAGGACGGCCTTGCCGTTTCCGCTGACGCGGCGGGAAGCCTCATGCGCCGCGTCACCAACGCGCGCATAAACGTGGACAGCGACATAACCGACTACAGCGGCAGGGCGCTCAGCAGCAAGGAGGCGCGCTTTTCGGACATCAGGATAGACGACAGCGTGAAGGTGACCGCAACCGGCAGCCAGACGGAGGTCGGCACGAGCGAGAACACATATGAGATAGACTGGGGCAGCGAGAACCGGAACAACTTTATCGTCAGCGAGGATTTGGGCACGCTCGAGGTGGTTGCACCCATATCAGGCGTAAGCGTCACCGCAGGCAGCGCCTCAAAGGTCTACGACGGCACGCCGCTCAAGGCAAATTACATCATCGTTACGGGCTTGCCGAATGGCTACACCTACGAGGGCGCAGCAACGGGCAGCCTGACCGACGCGGGCGAGGCCTCCACGCGCGTGGCGAGCTATAAAATATACAACGAGCTCGGCGAGGATGTGACGCAGTACGTAGTCTCCCCGCGCATCATGACGGGCGATCTTAAGGTTGAACCCGCCCCGCTTTCTGTAACTACGGGCTCTGCGAGCAAGGTTTACGACGGCACGCCCGTCACAAGCGGCGAAGCGTCACTGAGCGGCCTCGTGGCGGGAGAGAGCGCAACAGTTGAAGCCACCGGCAGCCTGACCGACGCGGGCAGCGCGGACAACACGTACGCAATAAGCTGGGACAGCGCAAAAGAGAGCAACTACACGCTCATCGAGAACCTCGGCACGCTCACGGTGAGCAAAAACGATGCGCCGATAACCATAACCTCCGGCAGCTCGAGCGCTATGTATACGCCCTTTGGGCTAATCGACCACAGCTTTACCGTGGAGGGCGCGTTTCCCGACGGCTTCAGCGTGGAGGCGGATATAACCGGTGAGCAGCTGCTGCCGGGCACGAGCGAAAACACCATTTCCTCTTACGCCATACTGAACCAAAGCGGCGAGGACAAAACGGCCAATTTTACCGGAATCACCGCGGTAAACGGCACGCTCAGCGTGACCAAGAAGGATATAACCGTCTGGTCAAGCGACGAAACCTACGTATACCGGGGAGCGTCCTACGCTCCGAACGTGAGCTTTACGGGCATATACGCCTCTGACCGCCCCAGCCCCTCGGACGTGGAGATTGCGGACAGAGAGTGGGTTAAGGACGTGGGCGAGCATCAGCCTGGCTTTACCGCGACGCTGGTGCGCGAGGATCTGATGGACAAGTACGAGATAGGCGAAATACGCTTTGGCACTATCACCATCACGCCCGCGCCGCTCACCATTGTGACCGAATCCGCAAGCAAGGGCTATGACGGAAAGCCGCTCACCGCCGGGGGCAGCCTCGAGGGACTGGTCGGCACAGATTCTTGGGCCTCATACACGCTTACCGTCACGGGCAGTCAGACCGATATCGGCTCGAGCACAAACGGCTACACCATAAGCTGGAATGAGATCAATCCCGAAAACTACACTGTAACCGAGGACATAGGCACGCTCACCGTGACTCCCAACAGCGACCCCATAGTGATCACCGCGCCCTCCCAGACGTTTGTGTACAACGGCTACGGAATAGGCCTGATGGGAGGCGCAAGCGTTACGGGTCTGCCCGAGGGAGTGTCCATCGTCATGACGCCCACGCATCCCGAGATCAAGGATGCGGGCAGCTATACAACGGGCGTAAGCTATTACATTATGGGCGACGAAGGTGACGTAACGGGCAATTTCACAAACATAACGGTGGAACCCGGCACAGTGACCGTGCAGCCCCTTAAGCTTACGGTGGATCTGGGCGGCAGAAGCGTGAACTATAACGGAGAGGTGCTGCACTTCGGCCCCGTGAACGTGACGTACTCAAACGGCGATTACGCGGGCTCGGATGTGAGCCTTATAAGCGCTTCCGCAGTCGTAGGAAGATATGAAGGCAGCTTCAGCCTGTTCACAGGCGACACCTTCCAGTTGACAGTGAACGGATCGGGCACAGAGCCAGGCACATACACGATCACAGGCTCCGTGAGCTTTACAAGCGGGAATCCCTCCAACTACAGCGTCGTCTACACCAATAACCAGCTCGTAATTACGCCCTCTCCCTCAACAACCTGATAAACGCGCCGGCAGGCACGATGCGGCAGACAGACGCTCATCCAAGGCTTTATAAAACCATGACCGAGGTATGTCTATGAAAAAGGCGATAAGATACACAGCGCTTTTGCTCGCCCCGGCGCTGGTGACGCTCTTTCTGCTCACGGGCGCTATAAACCGCGTGGACAGGTGGGTGCAGGACGGCCTGTTTCAGCGCGGAGGCGTGCCGAGCGCGGACATCGTGATAATAGGCATAGACGAATACGCCCTTGAGCAGCTTGGGCCTTATCCCACCAATTACCGCGATTACGTCGCCTACACGCTCGAGGAGATGGCGGCGGACCCGGACAAGCGCCCCGCGGCGGTGGCCATAGACATACTCTACGAAGGCAGCACGAGCGAAAGCGCGGACAACCATCTGGCAAGCGCGGCCTCAAGGCTCGACAACGTAATAGTGGCGTCGATGGCCGTATACGGGCGCGACATAAAATGGGAGAACAACCGCGCTTCCTCGCTGAGCTACGGCGTGACCGATTATATACTCCCCTTCGACGAGCTGCGCAATGCCGCCGCGCAAGGGCTCATAAACGCCATGTACGACACCGACGGCGTGATGCGCCACGCGCTTTTGTACGAGGACATTCCGGGCGAGGGCAGGGTGTATTCAATGCCGGTCGAGGCCGCGCGGCTCTACCTCGCCTCAAGGGGTGAAGAGCTGAGCCTGCCCGACGAGCGCTTCATCTACGTGCCCTACTCCTCAAAGCCCGGCATGGACGGCTACAGCGACGGCGTATCCATAGCGCAGGTGATATTCGGGCAGGTGCCCGTGGATTACTGGGCGGGCAAGCTCGTTATAATCGGCCCATACGCCGCAGCGCTTCAGGACGCATACTTCACCCCCGCGGATCGCGGACGGCAGATGTACGGCGTCGAGATTCAGGCAAACGTGATTCAGACGCTGCTTGAGCAAAACCACAAGGCGGACATCCCCGACGTTTACCAGTATGTGGCGGTGTTCGTTATAGAGCTTGCCGCCATGTGGCTTTTCAGGCGCCTTAATCCCGCCTGGGGCGTAGCCATGTGGGCGGCAATAACGCTTCTGGGCTTTGGTGCATCGATGCTCCTTTATTCAGCGGGCTGGGTCACTCACCCGCTGTGGACGGGCGTAAGCGCGTTTATACTGTACCTTATTGCGCTTGCGATATATCTTGTCGAGCTGATGCTCAGATACCTGCGCACGGAGAAGGAACGCCACAGACTGGAATTGGAAAAGGAGCGCATACAGGCGGAGCTGACGCTGGCGACCCGCATACAGGAAAGCGCGCTGATTAAGGAGTTCCCCGCCTTTCCGGACAAAGGCGAGTTTGACGTGTTCGCCTCCATGAGGCCCGCCAAGGAGGTCGGCGGCGATCTGTACGACCTGTTCATGCCCGACGACGGTCATCTGGTTATCGTGATTGGCGACGTCTCCGGCAAGGGCGGGCCCGCCGCGCTGCTTATGATGGTTACACTGATGCTCATAAGGCACATGGCGCGCACCGAGATGAGCCCCGCCGCGATACTTGCGGCGCTCAACGAGGAAATCTGCGCCCGAAACCCCGAGGAGATGTTCGTGACCGTATGGCTGGGCGTGCTTGAAATAAACAGAGGGCGCCTCATGTGCGCAAACGCAGGTCACGAGTATCCTGCCATCAAGCGGCCGGGCGGCAGCTTCGAGCTTATAAAGGACAAGCACGGCTTCGTGGTCGGCGGCATGGAGGGCGTGCGCTACAGGGAATACGAGCGCTTCCTCGAGCCAGGGACAAAGCTCTTCCTGTACACCGACGGTCTGACCGAGGCCAACGACAAAAACGAGGCACTCTTTGGCACGGAGCGCATGCTTGAAGCTCTGATAAGGGCGCAAAACGGCACCCCCGAGGAAATACTCGCTTCCGTCAAAGGCGAGGCCGCCGCTTTTACGGGCGACGCCCCGCAGTTTGACGACCTGACAATGCTCTGCCTCACATACAACGGCTCAAATCAGGCAAACAGCTGAAGCAAACGAGCCCGACATCCAAGCCCCGTCAAAAGCGACTTGCCGCAACCGTCCCGCGGCAAGTCGCTTTTAAGTGCGCGGCGTAAAATGCGTATGCTGTCCGCTTCAGCTTTTGCCGGTTGCTCATACAGCCCTCCTTTGCCTGAAACGAAGGTGCAAAGGCTTTGTGCCTGCGTGCCACCGGCAATCTGCTTTACAAATTTACTTGAATAAATCATTGTTTCATGATAGAATAATATTACAAAGCTTACGGAGAGGCAAAATGAAGGATCTGAACACCGCCGCTAAGGAAAAATGCGCCCTTGCGTTTGAAATTGCCATAAAAAACTGCATTCACAGGCAGAAGGGTGCCAAAAAGCGCTCGGTCAGCATAAGCGAGAGGGACAGCGAGGAGCTGTACAGATTTTACTGCAAGTATGTGGAAAACGACCGCGAAAAGGCGCTGACACAGATAGGCTATTCCTCCCGCCGCGCCGCGTCAAACAGCCTGACGATGAGCGTGATAACCTTTGCGCTGATGCTGGCGCTGGTGTTCACGTTCATATTCAAAACCCTTTGGGCTCCGATAACGGCAGTGCTGCTGTGCGCAGTGATATTCTATCCCCTCTGGCGGCAAAGGCGCATGGCACAGAAAATCTGGGCTGGACGCATGGCGCTGAAGAGCAAGACCGCGGACGCGCTGGAAAAGATGTGTCTGGTGCTTGCGGCAAGCCCCCTGCGCACGGTCAACTGGACGGTAATGGGCGGCCTCGTCGCGGGCCTCGGCGTAAGCCTGTACGAGCTCATCAAAAATTTTATCGCATAAATACGGAGGCGGCATATGCTCGGCGAAAAAGAACTTGAGATACTGGACATACTCTACGAGGACGCGAGGCGCACTCCCGCGCAGATAGCCGTGATGAGCGGGCTTGAGGAAAACGAAGTAAGCGCGATAATCAAAAAGCTCGAGGACGAGCGCGTGATAATCAAGTACCCCGCGATGGTCAACTGGGACAGGGCGCGCGACGATCTGGTCGAGGCGCTTATAGAGGTCAGGGTCACGCCCCAGAGGGACGAGGGCTTTGACGTGATAGCGCAAAAAATATATTCCTTCGACGAGGTCAAAAGCTGCTACCTGATGAGCGGCGCATTCGACCTGCTGGTAATCGTCGAGGGCAAAAACATAAAGCAGACCGCGCTGTTTGTGGCCGAAAAGCTGAGCACGCTTGAAAACGTGCTGTCCACCGCCACGCACTTTGTGCTCAAAAAGTACAAGCAGGACGGCGCGATAATGGACGAGGGCTACGAGGACGACAGGCTGTCGATAAGCTGACATGGACTACGAAAAACTGCTCTGCGGGCGTATATCTGCGGTTCCGCCCAGCGGCATACGCAAATTTTTTGACATAGTAAGCGAGATGCACGACGTGATTTCGCTGGGCGTGGGCGAGCCGGACCTC
>JAFPYA010000057.1 GCA_017412445.1 Clostridia bacterium | reverse complement strand
TAATGCTTGTCAAGCATTGAGTGGCTGGCGCACATATCGCCGTGATCGGACGTGAAGATTATGAGAGTATCGTCGTACTGGCCGGATTGTCTGAGTGTGTTCAGTATTATACCAATTGCGTCGTCGAGCTGAGAGATGCAGCCGAAATATCTTGCCACCATGGGCGCAAAGTCATTCCAGGTAAGTTTATCCGTGCCCCAGGACAATGTCTGCTGTTTTTGGATGTAGGGCTTGTCCTCAAAATCGTCACCCCAGCCGTCCCAGGGCGTCATATCCTCAGGCTTGTACATGTCCGAAAAGGGTTCCGAGGGCGGCACGGCAGATGCGGCTCTTCAAAGTCAACCCACAAAAGCCAGGGCTTGTCGCTCGCTGTGTATAGCCCCAGCAGCTCGGAAGCGCGTTTTGCCTGCCAATGAGTGCGGCTGTACTCAAGCGGGATGGGGCTTTTGCAGCCAAGCCAGCCGCCTGAATACTGGGCATCGGGAAACCGCTCCTTTATTTCGGCGTTGTAGGAATGCATATCCACGAAGTCGTGAAATCCGAAAGCGGCGGGCTTGTGCATTGCAGAGACATGAAACCTTCCAACGTACCCAAGCCTGCGGTCGGTGCTCGAAAGCGCCTGAGGCCAGCATATGGCGGGATCGAGCTCAGGAGTTGGCATGAAGTCGTAATTCCATTGCGCGCCGAAATAATCGGGTCTTCTGCCTGAGAGCAACGCCTGCCGCGCCGGCGAACAAACCGGCAACGGCGTAAAGGCGTTTTCATAAACCAGCGATTCTGCCGCGAGTGCATCAATATTGGGCGTTTTTACGGGTCTCAAGCCCCTATAGCCCAGTGAATCGTGGCGAAGCTGGTCCGCGTTTATGAGCAGTATATTCATCAGATTCTTGTAATATCGCCATGGAAAGCGGGCAGCAGCTCAGGTACGACGAGGGCGCCGCCGTTTTCGTAGCTCTTGATCGCAGCGAAGGTATACTCGAGCGTGGCAAGGGCGTCCCTGCCGGAAGCTCTGAGATATTCTCTTGGCACCTTGTTTGAAACGTCTTCGAGGTACGCGTGAATTCTGACCGGGAACGTGGCAGAGAATTCCTTTACCCCATAGTCGGTGGTTTTGGGAGCCGGTGTCGCCATGCCTGGATTCTCAACCTCGTCTATATTCCAGTAGTGCAGCTTTTCCACACAGTTTTCAATGCAGAAGGTGCCCTTTGTGCCGGCATGCTCGTAGCTCCACCAGCCTCCCAGACCGAACATCGCGTCTCCGCGCTGGCTGATAAGGTAGCCCACACCGCCGTTTGCGAACTTGACATGTATGGAGTTGATCGAGAGCATGGGATCGCAGCCCGTGGCGCGCACGCCTGGCTTAGACAAAAACGCCTGAACCGCGATTATATCTCCGCAGAAGTGCCTCATGACGCTGAACGGGTGAGCGCAGAAGGCCTTGAGATGACTGTACGGCGTCTGCCAGCGGGGCGAGCCGGGGCCGGAGTATTTATTCTCCGCGCCATTAAAGCCCACCTTGTGCAGGCAGTACACGAGCTCGCCTATCTTTTTATCGGCTATGAGCTTGTCCGCATCGAAGGCTGGCTGAGTGAAGTAGTGGTTGAGGTCGCAGCCAAGGTAGAGCTTTTGCTTGGACGCGTAATTTACCAGCTCTCTGGCGTCGAGTATATCCGCGCAGATGGGCTTTTCCACAAGTACGTTCTTGCCGTAGCTGAGTGCCAGCATAGCAGGCTCAAAGTGCATGGAGCCGTTGTCGTAGCCTGAGGTAGTTACGCTCACCACGTCGATTTCGGGCATGGCCTTGAGCATCTCTTCCTCGTCATAGAACGCTTTTACGCCGTATTTTTCAGCTGCCGCATCAGCCTTTTCCTTCACTAGGTCACAAACCGCCACCAGCTCGGCCAGTGGATCTTCTTTATAACACTTGGCGTGGGTATTTCCTATTCCGCCCATACCCACAACAGCACATTTAAGCATGTTGTCTCCTCCGATCAATTCTTCTGTTGAAGCTTAACCGCATCGGCTATGCCGCCGATGTACTTGCTGTCATATGCCTCCTGAGAGGATTTAAATGGTCTGTCGTTCATGAGGAAGTTGACATCAATGGGATTGGGTCTGCCGGTTTCCTCGGTGCGCTTTGCAATCCATGCCTCCATGCGCTTTTTGAGTACCTCTACGACGTCCGGATACAAGTCGGCCACGTTGTTGTTTTCACACGGATCCTTTATAAGATTGTAGAGCTCGACCATAGGCTTAAAGTGGAAATCCGGCTCCAAGGAACAGATGAGCTTCCATACGGGCGTGCGCCAGCCGTGCTTGCGCATCCAGGTGCACTCAGTGATATAGAATTCGGGCTCCTGCTCCAGCCATTCTCCCTTTACGCGCGGCAAAAGGCTCTTGCCGTCGAAGGGCAGGTCAGTTTCAATGCCCATAATGTCGAGGATGGTGGGCGTTACGTCCTTAAGCTGCATGTAGTCCTTTACCCTTACGCCGGTGGGAAGATGATTCTTCCATACAACGGCAAAAGGCACGGTTAGCGTAGGCTCGTAGAGACCGTGGTGATCAAAATAACAGTCGTGGTCATAGAGCGTCTCGCCGTGGTCTGAGACAAACACGACTATCGTATTCTCTTCAAGGCCCAGCGCGTGAAGCTTTTCAAGCACCGCCTGAATACAGCTGTCCATATAAGCCACAGACCCGTCGTACTGAGCTATCACGTAATCGGGATTCGTGCAGCCGTCGGGAACCCAGGAGCCAATATAGTCGCCGAAGGGCTTAAAGTCGTAAACCTTTTGCATGCGCTTGTCGTTCGGATCGAACGCGTCGCCCTGAAAGAACATGTGCATGAAGGGTTCGGGAGAAAGGTAAGGTGAATGCGGGTCCATATGGCGCATGAACAGGAAGAAGGGCTTGTCGCCCTTAGCCAAACGCTCAAGCTCCGGTATGCTGACATCGTTCAGGTTCTGCGCCTTGTGCGCTCTGCCGTCGTCATGGTCGGGTCCCCAGCCCGGGAAGGAAATGTAGTTGTCGTAGCCCCTGCCCGCGGCATTGCCCTGAAAGCCAACGCAGGTGGTTTCGTAGCCATTTTCCCTGAGTATTTCGGCGAGCACGGGCACGCCTTCGACTATCTCCTTCTGCGCCAGCGCTACTACGCCAGTGCCGAACACGTCCCTGCCGGTGAGCATGTTGGAATAGCCGGGCGTTGTGGGAATGTGAGCGGAGAAGCAGTTTTCAAAGCATACGCCGCCCTTTACATATTTGTCTATGTTGGGCGTGGTGAGGCGATCGTAGCCGTAAAGGCTCATGTGGTCTCTTCTTAATGAATCAATTCCGAAAAACAACAGGTTCGGCAACTTGCTCAAATCGATTTCCTCCTATCTTGCGCCCAATTGCTTGAGTATAGCGTTCATGTAGCCATAACTTTCGGCTGCTACGGTCTGTGCCTCCGCCATGGAGAGCTCAGGCCCTATAACCTCGAGGCACACCGGCCCATCGTAGTCTGCGTCAACGAGCGCCTTGAAGTAGCCGTAGAGGTTGATTTCTCCCCTGCCGCACGCCTGATCCTTGGGCGCTCCGGGCGAAGGCCCGTTGCCCTTGCAGTCGCGAATATGCACGTGCTTCATGTATTGAACCACGCTTGCAAGCGCCTCCTCAGGTTTTTCACCTGCCCTGTGGATGTGGCTGGGATCCATGTCTACGCCGAAATTCGGATGCGCTATAGACTCCACCGCCTTGATGGTTGTGGGGGTGGAGTAAATCGAAGCGCCCACGTGCGCCTTGCAGCACAGCGTCACACCGTATTGCTTTGCAAGCTCACTGCGCGCTTTCAGCGTCTCAATTGTTGCGTTGAGGCTGTCATCGTCGCCGCTCTTGCCGCCGGGCCCCACGTTCACGACCGGAACGCCCAAATACTTAGCGGCCTTGAAGGCCTTGGTCAAACGCTCTTCCTCAAGCGACGCTACTTCCATACTGAGCAGCTCCACGCCTGCTTCGCGCGCAGCAGCAAGTATCAGGGGACATTGTGTTTCCCATGCGTCGAGCACGAGATGCTCGCACATACCCCTGATAGCCGAAATCTCAGCACCGTCGTAGCCTGCAAGCTTTATAGCCTTGAGCGCGGCCTTGATACCAAAGCCCTTGTAAAGCACGGTATTTACACCAAGTTTAAGCATTTGACCACTCCTTTATGCTCAATTTTTGTCTATTATACTATATAATCTTGAGATATTCAATACGGTTTTGACAGTTATTTTTAATTTTTGTATGCATTCATGCTGATCCTACAGCTCGATTGGTTTCAAAAGCAGCGTCTGCATCAGAGCTATCGCTGCGGAGCTGTCTGAAGAAGTATAGAGGCTTACCGTGCCTTTTTGCTTAACCGAAAGAAGCCCTTTTTCTTCGAGTACACGCTTAAGCTGGCGCGCTGTGCCTTCGTTGCCGTCGTAAAGTCGCACGCCTCGCAGCGCCTTGCTTATTGCGCGAGCAAGGAAAGAATAATGCGTGCAGCCGAGCACCGCGCCGTCGAGCTCGATCTCTTTTAGCGGTTCAAGCGTTTTATTGAGGAAGACGTCCAGCTCCTCTCCCTCAGTAATGCCCCTTTCGACAAACTCCATCAGTCCCGGGCATGGCACCGGTATAGCGCCCTCCCCGTAAAGCTTCATAAGGCTTAAAAACTTGTTTTGCCTGAGCGTTGCGGGCGTTGCGAGCACCGCTATGCCGCCGTTCTTTCTTTCAAGCTGAGCGGGCTTCAAAGCGGGCTCTATGCCTATAATAGGCAAAGACAGGCTGCTCCTTAGAGGTTTTGCCGCGGCGGAGGTCGCGGTGTTGCAGGCGATTACTATGGCTTTTACGTCGTGTTTCAAAAGAAAGTCCACTACGTTCAAGCTTAGCGCAAGTATTTCCTCCTCGGATTTTGTGCCGTAGGGAGCGTGCTTTTCGTCGCCGTAATATATAAAGTCCTCTCCCGGCAGCAGGCGTATCATATTGCGCATCAGGCTGATGCCGCCGATTCCGGAATCGAACACACCGATTGGTCTTGAATCCATTTTTCTCCTTATCAAAAGGCTCCGCAAGCTGCGGAGCCTGTTATTTGGCAATATATAATTATTCTTCTTCCTCTTCCTCGGGAAGCTCGGCGTCGTGGAACACGTTCTGCGTGTCGTCATACTCGTCAAGCCAGTCGAGGAGCCTTTGTACCTTTTCGAGAGTTTCGGGGTCGTTGACAGCGGTCGTCATCGTGGGCACCATGGCTCTTTCGACAGAAAGGAAGGTACAGCCTGCCTGCTCGAGGCTGTCGCGCACCTGATACATTTCATTGGGGTCGGTGTAGATAACCACGGAGTCCTCGTTCACTTCAACGTCGTCAGCGCCAGCATCGAGCGCCAGCATCATGAGTTCATCCTCGTCAAGGCCTTTTTCGTTGTCTATTTCGATTACGCCCTTGCGTGCGAATTTATATGAAACGCAGCCGCTGTTGCCGAGAGACCCGCCGCACTTGTCGAATATGTGTCTGATTTCGCTGGCCGTGCGGTTCAGATTGTCGGTGACGACTTCAACTATAACAGCGATACCGCCGGGAGCGTAACCCTCGTAGGTGACCTCCTTGTAGTTGGCGCCTTCGCCTTCGCCTGCAGCCTTCTTTATAGAACGCTGGATGTTGTCGTTAGGCATGTTGTTGGCCTTGGCCTTGGCGATAACGTCCTTGAGCTTGTTATTGTTGTTCGGGTCTGGGCCGCCTTCTCTTACGGCTATAGCGATTTCACGGCCTATTTTGGTAAATATTTTGCCGCGCGCAGCATCGGTTTTTTCTTTTTTATGCTTTATGGTCGACCATTTATTGTGTCCGGACATACATTAGCCCCCTTATATTTTAACTTGCATTATAATACCACAAACATCGGCATTTCGTCAAGGAAATACTTGCAATTCTCAGGGATTTTTAATAAAATATACATATCACTTATTAACGGAGCCAATATATGGACAGAATCCGCGCAATAGAAACCAACCGCTTCAATGCGAAAATACGCTTTGATGACGGAAGTATGCTCACAGTTCGCAAGAAGGACGTCGAAAGGCATTGTCTTTCAGCCGATATGGACGTAGACGCAGAAGCGCTCAAGCAGAGAATCTGCGCTTCTCAATTCCCGGACGGCTATGAAGCTGCCCTCGACATACTCGACAGGAGCGCGCGCACAAAACATGAGATACGTAAAAAGCTCTTGTTCAAGGGTTACTTGAGCGAGGTTGCGGATGCGGTATGCGAAAAGCTGGTCGAAAGCAGGCTGATTGACGACAATTACATTGCCGAAAGGATAGTGTCCTCCATGACTTCAAGCGGTCGCGGTCGATACGCCGTAGCACAGAAGCTGCGCGCAAGAGGTATAGAAAAAGAAGACAGCGAAGCCGCGCTTGAGAGCATATCTGACGAGGAGCAGGCAAGCAGCGCAAGGTCGCTTGCGCTTAAGCTCATGAAAAAGTATTCTTCTTATGACAAGCAGCAGCGCAAACAAAAGCTGTCTCAGGCGCTCGCCCGTCGGGGCTTTTCCTGGGACAGTATAGAATCGGCTCTCTCCGTGCTTGAAGAAGACGAGGAATAGTGCTTAGTCAATCCACTCGCGAATGCGGTACTTTACATTCAGCTCGCGGCAGATTTCGGCGCAGCGCGATTCATCCTCTTTGGTTATGGCGGTTTCAACGGTGCTTAGCACTATTTCGGGCACATACTTTCGAGCCTCCTTCACGAAGGCTATCATAGCGTCAAACGCCTTGTCGCCGTACACACTTCTGACGATTTCGTTGTATTTTTCCGGATAAGAGGTATTCAGGCTAATTGAAAGCGTATCTATGAGGCCGGCCATTTCGGGAGCAATGTGTCTTCCGTTTATGAGGTCGCCCTGACCGTTGGTGTTGAGTCTGATAGGCAAAGCATAATTCTGCTTTACGTAGGCGGCAAGCCTGATTAATAAGTCAAAGCGCATAGTTGGCTCGCCAAAGCCGCAGAACACGAACTCCTTAAAGCTGCTCATATCAAAAGAATCAAACTGCGCAACGGCCTCGTCAAAATCCGGCTCGTGCTCGAGCCAAAGCGTGTCAACCTCACCCACGGCCATGTTTGTCTGCCTCAGGCAAAATTTGCAGGCGCTGGAGCAACGGTTTGTGAGGTTGCAGTACAGCCCGTCGCCCGATTTGTAAAGTATATTCATAGACTTGATCATTATTATCACCTCAAATTTCTGTAAGTAGCTCCTCAAACGGCACGCCGTCCGTTAGCGGTATATCCATATCTATAGCCCTTTGGATGCAGTGCTTGATGAATTCGGAGGCCTTTTTTACCGAGCTTAAAAGCGATGCGCCTCGCACAGTTTCGGCGGCAAGTATCGCTGAAAACAGGTCGCCCGTACCCGATCTCTCGTTGCCAAGGCGTGTAACGGTCACGTATTCCGGCTCAGCGCCCTCTTCGAGGCACAGGTTAGTAATGCAGTTGCCTTCAACAATGCCGGTAATTACCGCCTTCTTGCAGCCCTGTTCTATGAGCTTTCGGGCGATCTGTTCGACCTCGTCTCTTGGCATGTCCTCGCGGTAAGCCGTGTCTGTGAGCAGGCAGGCTTCGGTCAGGTTTGGAGTGAGTAAATCAGCCTTTTCGCAAAGGCTCTTCATTCTGTCGCACATCTCGGGCGTATACGTGCGGTATCGTTTTCCGTGATCGCCCATGACCGGGTCGATAATGGTCACGGTGCGTTCATCCCTAAACATATCTATAAAACGGCTTACCAATGCAATTTGCTCTGTCGAATTCAGAAAGCCTGTAAGTATTGCATCAAAACGCAGGTCGAGCTTCTTCCATTCCTGCATCCACGGCACCATGTCGTCTGTCAGGTCCCTGCTCACGAAGCTTTCAAAGCCCGTATGGTTTGAAAACACTGCTGTAGGCAGCGGGCAGCACTGCACTTTTAGCGCTGAAATCAGAGGCAGCTGCACCGCAATCGAGCACCTGCCAAAGCCGGTAAAGTCGTTTACCAGAGCGATTTTCTTTTGATTGTTGTGCGAAACTATGTTCATTGCTTGTTTTCTCCGTAGTCACGCGCGCCGAATATCGCCGTACCGACCCTGACGAAGGTCGCGCCCTCCTCTATCGCTGTCACATAATCGTTGCTCATGCCCATCGACAGCTCACTCAGCACTTTATCGGATGGAAGGCGAGCGTTTATTTCATACATCAGTTCTTTTAACCTATTGAAATACACGCGGTTGCTCTCCGGCACATCCGTCCTCGGCGCTACGGTCATAAGACCTTTTATCCGTATGTTAGGGCAGTTTTTTACTATCGATAAGATTTCATCGGACGCGGTATCTATATTTAAGCCGCCCTTGCTTGCTTCGCCTGCGATATTAATTTCGCAGAGCGCTTCGAGTATGATGCCGTGTTTTTGCGCCTGTTTTTCTGTTTCAAGCGCCAAACGTTCACTGTCAATTGAATGAACGAGACTTACTGTACCCGGCAGATACTTGACCTTATTCGTTTGAAGGCGGCCTATCAGATGCCAATTTATGGGCAGATCGATTTCGGCCTGCTTTTTCATAAGCTCCTGCACGCGGTTTTCGCCAAAGTCCCTGATGCCGCAGCGGTAAGCCTCGATGATTTCTTCAGCGCTGCGGGTCTTGCTGACCGCAATAAGCTTTACTTCGTCCACCTTTCGCCCGCTTTTCATGCAAGCCCCGGCGATTTCGTTTCTCACCGCTTCTATTCTTTCGAATATTGTATTCATGTTTATCAGCCCTGCTTCAATTGCAGGTAATCGAGTATGTCGCCTCTGTCTGCGCCGAAATGCAGCTGTATGCGGTTTACGATTTGGTTAATGCATTCTTTTTCGTCTATTGCGTATGCGCTTGTGACCGCCTCGTATCCCCACTTGGCTTCGGGCGTAGTGTAGACCGACATGTGCCAGCCGTACGGTTCACCCTTTTTGTTTATCTTTTGTGTAAAACCGTCAATTATCATGTACGTCGACATCATAAGGCGCGTGAGTGTAACGTCAAAGCGCTTGTTGAGCTCTGAAGCCTGTCTTAGTGCGTGCGCGTCCCATTCGCTCGTTTTCTCAAACAGCTTCATTATCCTGTTCTCGTCCGGCCTGGTCAGTCCCTCGTCCGCCCGGGAATCGAAGTCATAGCCCTGCCTTCTTGCGGCGGCAAACATGGGAAAGCATTCCCTCGAAACAAATCCCGCGCAGCCTGAAAAGAATTTGCCGTAGGCGATGTCTTTGCTTTCGCTAAGCTGCATGCGCCAGCACCACGGATCCTTTGCTTCGATTTCCGTCCACCACCAGTTTGCGGGCACATGCTCCTCCGCCGAAAAGCCCGGTATCCTGTTTCTGAACAGGGGCAGAAAGCCCACCGTCTGTATAAATGCGCCAAGCTCTTCGGCGCTTTTGATGCAACCGGGCTCTTCCAGGTCTCGTCCCCGCATAGTCCATTTATCTTCCAAATCTGCTTACCCCATGTACGCGCGTTTAATCGAATGGCCGGGCATTTCGCCCGGC
>JAFPYA010000056.1 GCA_017412445.1 Clostridia bacterium | reverse complement strand
TGTAGCTCTCCTCGGCGCGGAAGGTGGGACCGAAGGTGTATACGCTTGCAAACGCCGGTGCGAACACCTCCGCGTTGAGCTGGCCGGAGACGGTGAGGGAGACGGGCTTTCCGAAGAAGTCCTTGTCGAAATCCACCTTGCCGTCCTCGGTGCGCGGCGGGTCGCCCGCGTCCAGAGTGGTCACGCGGAACATTTCGCCCGCGCCCTCGGCGTCGCTGCCGGTGATGAGCGGGGTGTGCACGTAGACAAAGTTTCTGTCGTGGAAAAGGCGGTGTATCGCCTGCGCCGCAACCGAGCGGATGCGGAACACGCACTGAAACAGGTTCGCCCTCGGGCGCAGGTGCTGTATTGTGCGCAGATATTCCACGCTGTGATGCTTCTTTTGCAGCGGATAGTCCGCAGGGCTGTCGCCCAGAATTTCAACCGAGGAAGCATGCATTTCAAATGGCTGCTTCATTTCAGGGGTAAGCACTATGTCGCCCGCGCACTCAACGCATGCGCCCACGCTCGCCCGCTTTATGGTCTCGGCGTAATT
Source organism: Clostridia bacterium (assembly GCA_017412445.1). Taxonomy (GTDB): domain Bacteria; phylum Bacillota; class Clostridia; order Christensenellales; family Aristaeellaceae; genus RUG14130. The sequence goes on along the minus strand of JAFPYA010000056.1, from coordinate 12,099 downwards.
ATTTATGCCGCCTTCCTCCACGACGATTTGCAGATTTTTGAAAAAGCTCCCGTCGTTCAATTCGATAAACGCGATGGTTTTGCTCTGGCGGCAGGTTCTGACCCACCCGCGCACGCGCACGCCCGTAAGCGCTTCGCAGGGCTGCATTCTGAACAGCTCCCGCACGGTAACGTCCTTCATGGCTGTACCCCTTTCTGAAAATTCTGATAGCTGTGCTACAAAAAACCATTATAATCGAACTGGGGCAAAAAGTAAAGTTAATATTGAAAGCAAAAGGGCAGCAGCGCAAATAAAGCGCGTTTTTGAACATGAAAGGCCGGCTCCTCGAGCGTTTTTGCCGGAATGGAAATGCTTAAGTGCTGTCGGAATGTGCCTTCAGCCTCTCGTTATTTGCGGCGGCTATTGCTTTTATGCCGACAATATGGTAAAATAATATCTGTAAGGAGGTGAGCTGCATGGCGGAATTGTTCGCCGGAGACGCTGTTATTATCGTCTGTCTTATTTTCGGCGCGGGGCTTATAACTCTTGAAGCGCTGACTCCCGGGATGGGTTTGCCCGGCGCGGCAGGGGTGGTCTTTACGGCAATAGGCACGGCGCTCATGTGGGTAAGGCACGGAACGCTGGCGGGGTTGCTGGCGCTGCTGGGGTCGCTGTTGCTTATCGCATTGGCGGTACTGTACTCTTTAAAAAGCGCGACGAAGGGGAAGCTGTCAAAATCAAGGCTCATACTTAACGACAAAATAGATGGCGACAGCATAGACAAAAACGCCGCGCTCATCGGCGGCGAAGCGGACGCGGTCACGGTTTTAAGTCCCGTGGGCGAAATTGAACTGGACGGCCAGAAATATCAGGCACTGTCCGAGGACGGATACATTGCCAAGGGCGCGCGCGTCACGGTGACGCGCACGGAAGGCAGCAAAATATTTGTAAGGAAAACGGAGGCATAAGCAAATGACAGGCATGACGGGTGTAATTCTTGCAATAGTCATAGTGGTACTCATATTCATAATACTCTTTTTGCGCTACGTGCCGCTGGGGCTGTGGATCACCAGCCGCGCGTCGGGCGCGGGCGTCAAGATAAGCTCTCTGGTCGGCATGCGCTTCAGGCGCATTTCGCCCCAGAAGATAGTCAACGCATACATCAAGGCCTGCAAGGCGGGGCTTGACGTGACCACCGACATGCTGGAGACCCACTACCTCGCAGGCGGCAGCGTCGAAAAGGTGATCAACGCGCTCATAAGCGCAAAGCAGGCCGGCATTGACCTGTCCTTCACCACCGCCTGCGCTATAGACCTTGCGGGCCGCGACGTGCTGCAGGCCGTGCAGATGAGCGTGCTGCCCAAGGTCATAGAGACCCCGCCCGTGGCCGCTATCGCCAAGGACGGCATAGAGCTCAGAGCCAAGGCGCGCGTCACCGTGCGCACGAACATACAGCGCCTGGTCGGCGGCGCAGGCGAGGAGACCATAATCGCCCGCGTAGGCGAGGGCATAGTAACCACCATCGGCTCCTCTGTCACCCACAAGGCGGTGCTTGAAAACCCCGATCTCATCAGCCAGACCGTGCTGGACAAGGGCCTTGACAACGGCACCGCCTACGAGATACTTTCAATCGACATAGCCGACGTGGACGTTGGCCGCAACGTGGGCGCGCAGCTGCAGATGGATCAGGCGGAGGCCGACCGCAGGATAGCTCAGGCCAAGGCCGAGGAGCGCCGCGCGATGGCCGTCGCCCGCGAGCAGGAAATGAAGGCCGCCACTCAGGAGATGCGCGCCAAGGTCGTGGAGGCCGAGGCCAAGGTGCCCGAGGCCATGGCCGACGCGCTGAGAAACGGCAAAATGGGCGTGATGGACTACTACAACATGAAAAACACCATCGCCGACACCGAGATGCGCGAGGGCATAGCCAAGGCGTCCGCGCCCCAGGAGCAGCCCAAGAACACGCATCAGGGCAAATAACCGGGAGACGGTATAAATGATTGAAGCAATTGCGTTCATAGCGCTGATATCCGTGTTCGGGATGATAAGCGCCACGCTCAGGGCAGCAAAAAAGTCTTCGGGCTCCGCCCGGCCGCAGCGCGCGCCTGAGAGGCCGCAAACGGTCAGGGGAGGCGCTCCCGCCGCCAAAGCCGCGATGGCCTACGGCGGTTCGCCCGCGGGCAAAGCGGGGATGGCCTTTGGTGTCCCCGCAGGCGCGCAGCCGGGCAGGAACGACACGAGCGGCTTTGCGCCCGCATTTGACCGCAGTGAGGGAGAACAAAGCGCGTTTGAGTCGTTTGACGCAGACGCGGCCTTTGGCGCGGACGCCGTGCGCGAGGGCGATGATCCCTGCCACGACGACATGACGCCGGTCGCCTTCGGCGAAGCGGAGAGCAAGCCCGCTTACGCCTTTGACGCAGCCGACCTTGCAAAGGGCTTCGTCATCGGTGAAATACTGAACCGCAAACGCAGGTAACTTCGCTGGTAAGCGCTCTGCCCTTCTCAGAATCGAATGAAATGAAGCTCTTCTTCGTTTCATTCGATTTTTGTTTGCCTGAGGCGCGTACAGGGACGTATCGCAGTTTTGTCACATCAACAATAGTGTTAATTCTTAGTCCAAGGGCGATTTATTGCGCTTCGGGCTATGGACTTTATCCGACTTTTGTGGTATCATATCATTAAAATAGGTATAATGGTGGAAGGCGGTGAATGTACATGCCAGATAATGAATCTATGAACGCAGGTGAGATTATCCGCTATGTGTACTCAGCGCTCAGGGCCAAGGGGCACGACCCCATAATGCAGCTGGTGGGCTACATCATTTCGGGAGACCCCACCTACATCACCAGCTACAAAAACGCGCGTTCGCTTATAAGGCGCGTGGAGCGCGACGAGCTGCTTGAGGAATTCGTGCGGTTCTACGTCGAAAACATAGAAAAAGGCAAATGACAATAAGCCCGGCCGAGGCCGGGTTTTTGGTTGAAAATGCGGAGGAAGAGCTGTTGCGCATACTGGGACTGGACGTAGGCGACAAGCGCATAGGCGTGGCTGTCAGCGACGCGCTGGGCTTTACCGCGCAGGGCGTGGAGACCATCTTCGCAAAGAGCCTGCGGCAGGACGCCGACCGCGTGGAGGAATTGGCGCGCGCTTATGAAACAACGCACATAGTTGCGGGCTTGCCAAAGCTTCTGAGCGGCGAAGAGGGCGCGCAGACCGCGCGGGTGAGGCGCTTTTGCCATGAGCTTACCGCGCGGGGCTTCGAGGTGCGTTTCATGGACGAGCGCCTGACCTCGGTCAGCGCTGAAAGGCTGCTCATAGGCGCGGGCGTAAAGCGGCAGGACAGAAAAAAAGTGATAGACAAGCTGGCGGCGACCTATATTCTTGAGGCCTTTATGCAGTCGGGCGGCTGGAAAGAGGATCTGCCCCGGGAAGAAGACGAAGCGGAGGTATTCAGACTCATGGAAGATCTTAGCATGGAGAGAGACAACATCGTGACCCTGCTCGACGAAAACGACAAGGAGCTTAAATTCGAGCACCTTATGACCCTTGAATTTCAGGGCAGGGACTATGTGGTGCTGGCGCCCGCCGAGGAGATGGAGGACATCGACAGCGACGAGGCCGTGATACTGCGCATAGACAAGGACGCGGAGGGCAACGACGTCTACACCAGCCTCACCGACGAGGAGGAATTGGAAAAGGTGTTCGAAAGGTACCTCGAAATCGCCGGCGAGGACGAGGGCGACGAGTCCGAAGAGGAATAATTAACCCAAAAGTGTTTGAACCATAGCTTTGGCTGTGCTAAAATCATCTAAAAGCCGTGAAGGGGAAGAGTAATCCATATATACGGCGCAAAGAGAGCGTGGGTCGTCGGCTGAAAGCCCGCGCGCGTACGATAGGACGAAGGTTCGCCCCGGAGCTCCCACGTTGAAGGAATGTAGGCGCGGGCGGAGTTATCCGCGTTACAGGATAAGAGACCAAATAGGGTGGTACCGCGTTTATTCGCCCCTGCATATACGCAGGGGCTTTTTATTGCAAACCAATCTTTCGGAAGGAGAAAGCATCATTATGCAGCAAAAAATCGAAGAGATACGCGCGAGGGCGCTTGAACAGCTCAAGAGCGTATCCGACTCAAAGGCACTGGACGAGCTCAGGGTCAAAATATTGGGCAAAAAGGGCGAATTGACCGGCATACTGCGCTCCATGGGTCAGGTGGCGGCGGACATGCGCCCCAAGGTCGGCGGCTGGGTGAACGAGGCGCGCGAAAGCATCGAAAGCGCCATAGCCGACGCGCAGAAGCATATCGCCCAAAAGGAGCTCGAAAAGCGCCTTGAGAGCGAAAAGCTGGACGTGACTCTGCCTGTTGAGAGCCGCAGCGAGGGCAGCCTGCATCCCATGAGCCTCGTGCTTGAAACGCTTTTTGACATATTCACGGGCATGGGCTTCGAGGCTGTGGAGGGCCCCGAGGTGGAGTACGACCACTATAACTTCGAGCTTATGAACATACCCAAAAACCATCCCGCCCGCGACGCACAGGACACCTTTTACGTGGACGACAACATAGTTTTGCGCACCCACACATCCCCTGTGCAGGCGAGGATTATGACCACCCGCAAGCCGCCCATCCGCATAGTGAGCTTCGGCCGCGTGTACCGCGCCGACGAGGCGGACGCCACGCACTCCCCGGTGTTCCACCAGCTCGAGGGTCTTGTGATAGATGAAAACATCTCCATGGGCGACCTCAAGGGCACGCTGGACACCTTCGCGCGCAGGCTCTATGGCGAGGGCGTGACCACGCGCTTCCGCCCCTCCTTCTTCCCGTTCACCGAGCCCAGCGCCGAGGTCGACCTGACCTGCGCCGCCTGCCGCGGCAAGGGCTGCCGCGTGTGCAAGGGCACGGGCTGGATAGAGGTGCTCGGCAGCGGCATGGTCAACCCCAAGGTGCTTGAGATGTGCGGCATAGACAGCAAAAAGTATTCGGGCTTTGCCTTCGGCATGGGCGTTGAGAGGCTGTCGAACCTCAAATTCAACATCACCGACATGCGCTCCCTTTACGAAAACGACGTGCGCTTCTTAAAGCAGTTCAGGGGCTGAGGAGGACAAGGCTATGAAAATACCGATGAAATGGCTCAATGAATACACCAAAATCGACATGACGCCAGAGGAGTACGCCCGCCGCATGATAATGACCGGCACGGCGGTCGAAGGCTGGGAGAATACCGCCAAATTCACAAACGTGGTGGTCGGCAGGGTGCTCACCTGCGAAATGCATCCCGACAGCGACCATCTCCACGTCTGCACGGTGGACGTGGGTCAGGGCGAGCCCCTGCAGATAGTCTGCGGCGCGCCTAACGTCGCGGCGGGCGAGCTCGTGTGCTGCGCGCTCGAGGGCGCGGTTCTGCCCGGCGGCACTATCAAAAAGGGCAAGATACGCGGCGTGGAATCCTGCGGCATGCTCTGCTCGGGCCCCGAGCTCGACGTGCCGGAGAGCCTGTACCCGCACTGCGGCGACAAGGGCATAATCATACTTAACGAGGATTATCCCCTCGGCACGCCCGCAGGCGAGGTGTTCGGCCTTGGCGACGACGTGATAGAATACGAAATCCTCGCCAACCGCCCGGACTGCCTGAGCGTATGGGGCGTAGCCCGCGAGAGCGCAAGCGTGCTGGGCGAGCACTTCGTTATGCCCGAAATCAGCTTCAAAGAGACCGGCAAGGGCACGTTTGACGACTACGCCAAGGTGCGCGTGGAGGACGAAACCAACTGCCCGCGCTACTGCGCCCGCATAATCACAAACGTGAAAATCGGCCCCTCGCCCAAGTGGATGCGCGAATATCTGCACGGCGCGGGCATGAGGTCCATAAACAACATAGTGGACATAACCAACTTCGTGATGCTTGAGACGGGTCACCCCATGCACGCCTTCGACCTGAGCAAGGTCAAGGACAGCACCATAGTCGTGCGCAGGGCGCATGAGGGAGAGGTGCTCAAGACCCTTGACGGCAAGGAGCACACCCTGAACGGCAGCATGCTGGTGATAGCGGACAACGAAAATGCCACGGGTCTTGCCGGCAGTATGGGCGGCGAGGAGAGCGAGATAGTTAACGACACCGCGAGCGTGCTGTTTGAGTGTGCGGCGTTTGAGCGCGGCAACAACCGTGTCACCGCCAGAACCCTTGGCATACGCACCGAGTCCAGCGGCCGCTTCGAAAAGGGCGTGTGCGCCGAAACCTGCATGGAGGCGCTCGACCGCGCGTGCATGCTGGTCGAAATGCTCGGCTGCGGCGAGATTGTGCCCAGCGCATACGATCACTATCCGTCCCCCGCGCCTCAGAAGGTGATCACGGCGGATGCCAACCGCATCCGCAGGCGCATAGGCGTTGACGTGCCCACCGAAAAGATGGAGGACATACTTTTGTCCCTGAATATCGACACCGAGATATGCGGCGACACGCTCACCTGCACAGTGCCCGCCTACAGGCAGGATATAGAGGGCGAGGCCGACCTCAGCGAAGAGGTGCTGCGCATGTACGGCTACGACCACATACCCTCCACGCTCATGACGGGCGTGACCATGCCGGGCTTCCGCAACGAAAAGCAGTCCTTCGGCATGGGCATAAAGAAGGCGCTGGTCGGCATGGGCTTTTTCGAGGCGCAGTCATTCAGCTTCATTTCGCCCACCTGGCTCACAAAGCTGGGCCTTAAGGAGGGCGACAGCCGCTTAAGCTGCGTGCGCATACGCAACCCTCTGGGCGAGGACACCTCGGTCATGCGCACTACGCTCGTGCCCAGCATGCTCAATTCCCTCTCGCTCAACATGAACCGCGGCAACGAGTCGGCGAGGCTCATGGAGGTCTCGCCCGTATTCCTGCCCAGGGGAGAGGGCGAGCTGCCCGAGGAGCACAGCCGCCTCGTGATAGGCATGTACGGCGACGGCGCCGATTTCTACGCGCTCAAGCGCGTGGTGATGTGCCTGTGCGACCGCTACGGCCTCACGCCCGACGTGCAGGCGGGCGGCGACGACTACTATCATCCCGGCCGCAAAGCTGAGCTCAGCCTCCGCGGCGGCAGCGTAAAGCTGGGCACGATAGGCGAGATCCACCCGCTTATCGCCGAGGCCTTCGAGCTCAGCGAAAGGGCATACGTGGCCGACATCGACGCTGAGGCGCTCAGGGCCTGCAAGGTCGAGCTGGGCGCGGTCAAGCCCCTGCCCAAATTCCCTGCCGTCAGCCGCGACATAGCGCTGCTCGTGGACGAGGAGGTCGGAGCGGGCACGCTGCTCAAGGCCATATACAAGGCCGCGGGCAAGCTGTGCGAGGACGTTAAGCTCTTTGACGTCTACCGCGGCGAGCGTCTGGGCGCGGGCAAAAAGTCGCTGGCCTTCAGCATCTACTTCCGCTCGCCCGATCACACGCTGACAGACGCGGAAATCAACGCCGCCATGGACAAGATCATTTCCTCCACCGCCAAGAGCTTCGGCGCGAGCATCAGAGCATAATTTATCGATATTCATTTACATACCCGCCGCTCATCGTGGCGGGTATTTTGCTGCCCTTCGCTTAAGGCGCATCTGCCATATTTTTTTGCGCTGAACCCTCAAAAACAGCTTGCCTGCCTGAGCGAATTTTGAGCGTGCAAAATTTGACTTTTGCGTATGGATTTGCTATAATGTTACTTTAGGATGTTAATACGCTAAATTGATACGGAGGTGCCCATGAACTGTTATATGCCGGTCAGGCTGTTTGCCTGTGACGGAGCGGTAGTTAAGAACGCCGAAGCGCTCAGGGCTATGGGCAGGCGCGCGTTTATAGTATGCTCTGCAAGCGCGGCAAAAAACAGCGGGGCACTCGACGACGCGCTTAACGCGCTCAAGGGCGAAGAATACGAGGCGCAGGTGTTTGACGGCATTACGGCGAACCCCCGAATCGAGGATGTCATCGCGGCAGGGCGCGCCGCCCACGGTGCAGGGGCGGATTTCATACTCGGCATAGGCGGAGGCTCGCCAATGGACGCGGCCAAGGCGGTGGCGGTGTTCGCGGCAAATCCCGACATGAGCGAGAAGGAATTCTACGCCAAGGCCTGGCCTATAGAGCCGCTGCCAATAGGCCTTATAGGCACCACGGCGGGCACGGGCAGCGAGGTCACGATGGTCTCGGTTCTGACCGATTCAAGCGGCAAGAAGCACAGCATTCACGATGAACGCCTCTATGCCCGCGCGGCCTTTGGCAACGCGCGCTACATGCTGTCCATGAAGGCCGAAAGCGCGCTGTCCTGCGGCATAGACGTGATAGCGCACTGCGTGGAGAGCCGCTTCAGCAAAAAAGCGAGCGCGCTTACGCGCCTTTACGCAGATGAGGGCGTGCGCATGGCGATTCAGCCGCTTGAAAGGATGCTTGAGGGCGTAAACGAGCTCACGCGGACGGATTTCGCGCCTGCGCTCAGCGACCTTGCAGACGACGGCTTTCTTACAAAGGACGACGTTCAGGCGCTCTACGAGGCCTCTCTGCTGGGCGGGATGGCGATAAACCTGACAGGCACCTGCTTTCCGCACAACATGGGCTACTATCTGACCGAGCGCTTCCACGTGCCCCACGGCATAGCCTCGGCGGCGTTCCTTGAAGATTTGCTTGAATTTGAGGACGGAATAAGCGACGGGTTTTATAAGCAAACGGGCGTAAAAAAGGCGCGGCTCATAAAGCTCATACGCGCCTGCACACAGCTTAAAAACGTGTTTATCAGCCCCGAGGAATTGGAAAGCGCGCTTCCGCGCTGGCAGAACAACAACTCGGTAAGGAACACGCTGGGCGACGTGACGCAGGAGGATATAAGGCGGATATTATCAAAATTTGTGAAAGGCGGAATAAAATTATGATAAGAAGAAGTGACGAACAGGCAATCGAATTCAAGTGCATACGAAACGGCATTGGCGAGACCAGAATGCTAAAGCTGCTTAACGGCGCAGAGGAAATGAACGGCAAGGGGCGCATGTTCAACCTCATGCGCATAGAGCCCGGCAACAGCATAGGCGAGCACACGCACACGGGCGACAGTGAGGTGTTCTATTTTCTCAAGGGCAGCGGCGAATACACGGACGACGGCACCGTGATCCACGTAAATCCGGGTGATGTAGCCATCTGCCCCGACGGCCACAGTCACGCGCTCAAAAACACGGGCAGCGAGCCGCTCGAGTTCATCGCGCTCATACTCTACGCATGATGCAAAATTGGTAATATAAACATAACGCTTGCTTAACTGCAAAAGACCTTAAATTTGGCGCAAGAGTACAAAAGAATTTGATGCTTTTTACTTGATATTTTTAATATAACGGAGTATATTTTATCTTCATAGAGGATGAATTTGTTATCAGGTGTAAAGAAGGAGAGCAATAAATGGTGAAGCATTCGAGGCGTGTACTGGACGTGCGTCGCATGAATGTTCCTTTTACCAGCGAGGAGACCCAAAGCATAGTAGCAAAGACATTGGCGCGCACGCAGGACGAGGCGCTGGCGCAGAGCCTGCAGTTCAGCCCAACAGTCGTTTCCAATATAAGAAGACTCATCACAAACGGCGGCACGATAGTGACCGACACCGACATACTCATGCGGAGCCTCAAGCTTGACGGCCTGGATGAAAGCCTGGTCAAGGTCAAGTGCTTTATTGACGACCCCGAGGTGCTGCTCAAGGCCAACGCCAAGGGCGTGACCCGCGCCGAGGTGGCCACGGACATGGCGCTGACCATGCCCGGCAACAAGCTTTTGATACTGGGCAGCGCGCCGGCGGCGCTAAGCCGGCTGCTTGCGCACAGGCAGTGCGAGCCTCTCGTGGACGTGAGCCTTTTGTGCACGGTCACGGGCTACGCGGCGGCGGTGCAGCTCAAGGAAAAGCTCAGAGAGAGCGACATGGCCTTTATCGTCACCCGAGGCAAAAGCGGCGGCACGATGGCGGCCCAGGCGGTGTTTGAGGCCGTGCTTGAGACCATAAGGGAAAACAGCAGATAAAACGGCTTGAATTTCACAAAAAGCATATACCTTCTTTAAGCGGGAGAGTGAATCGTTCACTCTTCCGCTTTTGCAATTCTGCCGGAAAGCTTTCGCCGCATTGGCAATTTGCTGCCCCGCAAACGCTCAAACCCAAATAAAATCCACACAAAACCACAAAAACTCAAAAATTAACACATTTCGCGTGTTGGTTTTATGGACATTTGTGCCCGCTTATGATAGAATAAAGTCGGCGGGAGGTGTGCCTTTAATGTTGGCAGAGGAACGCAGACAGCAGATAGCCATGCTGCTCAAGGACGAAAAGCGCGTCAGCGTAAGCGAGCTGGCGGAGCGCTACAGCGTGTCGGAGGAGACGATACGCCGCGACCTTGAACGTTTGGAAAATCTGGGCGTGGCCCGCAGAACCTACGGCGGTGCTTTATACAACGAGGACGAGCGCAAGGAAACCCCGTATGATGTGCGCAAAAGATCGGATGTCGAGGCCAAATACGCAATAGCGCGTCTGGCGGCGGGTCTGATACACGACGGCGACTACATCATGCTGGACGAAAGCTCTACCTCGTTTTTTGTTGCCTGTCAGCTAAAGCAGCTCAAAAACCTCACGCTCATCACAAACTCAATGGAGATAGTGGAGGAGCTCAGCGGCATAGAGGGCTGGACCATACTGTGCACGGGCGGCCTCAAGCGCATGAACGCCCCGTCCTTTGCGGGGCATCAGGCCGAGAGCATGGTGCGCTCCTACCACGTGGACAAGGCGATCATTTCCTGCAACAGCATAGACATGAGCATAGGCTTTACCGACCGCCACGAGGACACCGCGCTGCTCAAAAGGGCCATGATGGCCTCGTCAAAGCAGGTAATACTTGCGGCGGACAAGACCAAGTTTGACAAAATCGCGTTTGCGCGCATAGGCACGCTCAACGACATCGATTATCTGGTTACCGACTTCAAGCCCGACGAAAACTGGACAAAAGCGCTCAAGGAACAGCAGGTCAGGCTGCTGTACGAAGACAGGAGGGAAGAGGATTGAATCTATCGTCACTTATCTATTTCTCACGGCTCTACGGAGCCAACACCGAGCTGGTCACCTGCGGAGGCGGCAACACCTCCATGAAGGAGAACGGCGTGATGTACGTTAAGGGCTCCGGCACCGCGCTCAAGGACGCAGTTACCGAAAGCTTCGTGGCCATGGATCTTAACAAGCTCCTTGGCATATTCGACGAGGAATACCCCACCGAGGACGCGGCGAGGGAGGCCAAGTTCGTGGCCGACTGCGCCAAGGCCAAGCTGCCCGGACAGGAAAACAAGCGCCCCAGCGTCGAAGCGCTGCTGCACGGCCTGTTCCCCCAGAAGTACGTGCTGCACCTGCATCCCGCGCTGATAAACGGCCTCACCTGCTCGGCAAACGGCAAGGAGATGTGCGAGAAGCTGTTCGGCGACTCCGTGCTGTGGGTGCCCGCCTGCCGTCCCGGCTACACGCTGGCCAAGATAATGAAGGACATATTCGACGCGTCCGATAAGCCCATAAAGACTGTGCTGCTTGAGAACCACGGCGTGTTCTTTGGAGCCAACACCGTGGACGACCTCGCGATTCACTTGAACGGCATGATGAACGTGCTCAACGCCATGATCACCGACTATCCTCAGGTTGACAGCGACGCCGAGGAGCCGGGCTATGCCGACCTGCTCAGAAAAGCCACGGGCAAGCAGTTCGTGTTGTTCAACGCCAGCCCCACCGCGCTAAAGTACGCCGCAGGCAAGGAAGCGGCCAAGCCGATAATGAAGCCGTTCAATCCCGATCAGATAGTCTACTGCGGCCCCAAGGTGATGTACGCCGCCACCAAAAACGCCCTCGAAAAGGCAAACGCTAACGTAATAATATTAAAGGGCAAGGGCATTTACGCGCTGGGCGACAGCGCAAAGAGCGCGTTCAACTGCATGACCCTGGTCAAGGACGCCATGAAGGTGGCCACCTACGCCGAGGCCTTTGGCGGCGAAAAGCCCATGGATCAGGAGCTGGTCGATTTCATCGTCGGCTGGGAAGTTGAAAGTTACAGAAAGAGCGTCAGCAAATAGGAGGAGCAAAAAATGACACTTGAAGAAGCAAAAAAGCTCGCGGCAGAAAAGG
>JAFPYA010000055.1 GCA_017412445.1 Clostridia bacterium | reverse complement strand
TCTCATGAATTGAAGACCCCATTGGCGACAATCAAAATAATGGTGCAGACGCTTTTGTATCAGGAAGTCTACGACGAGGGCATGTCCAAGGACTTCCTGACTGATGTAGACAAGGAAGTGGACAGGCTTGCCGCCGTAGTCAGCGACCTTTTGACGCTCGTAGGCATGGACAGTGGGGAAAGTAAGCTGAACATGGAGGAATTGTCCGTAACGGACATGGTGAGCGAGGACGTAAAGCGCCTGTCGCCTCTGGCGAGGGAGAGAGGCGTAGAGCTTGAATATAACGCCTCCCAGTCCCTGGAGGTTTACGGAGACAGGATCAAGCTCGATCAGGTGTTCTATAACCTTATAGACAACGCCATCAAATATACGCCGAGGGGCGAAGGCGTGAAGGTTGAAGTTACGCGACAGAACAAAAATGCGGTGATAAAAGTAAAAGACAACGGCATCGGCATTCCTGAGGCGGATATAAAGCATATCTTCGACCGCTTTTACAGGGTGGACAAGGCGCGCTCGCGCGAGACGGGCGGCACCGGACTTGGGCTTTCTATAGCCAAGCAGATAATTCTGGCTCATAACGGCAACATAAGCGTCAGCTCAAAGCCGGATATGGGCTCTACATTCACCGTCACGCTGCCGCTTGGCGGCAAGAGCAGCGCAAGGCAGGTATCTCAATGAAGCGTTTAATCTGTGCGGCGGTTATGCTTCTACTGATGACTGTGATGATAGGCGCATACGCCGAGCCGAGAACCGTGACAGCCATGCTGTTTTATCCAAACGCCGAGCTTACTGGGCTTGTAAAAACAGAGAGGCAGATTACGCTAAGCGGCATGCGGCAGTCGCATGCATTGCTGGAAGAGCTCATGAAAGCGCCGGAAGACGGCAAAGCCGTGCCAATCATGGGCGCAGGCGCAAGCATTGAGGGCATTTGCGACAGCGGAAACGTTGTTACGGTCAACATGGACACATTTACCGTTTGCGAAGACAAGCTCAGGACGTTGAGTACGTTTGCTATATGGCAGACCATAAGCTGCAACACAAATGCCGAAGCTGTGAATGTGCTTATTGACAATACGGCCTGCATGGGTACTGTAAGGTGCCTAAAGGCCGAAGAACTGTCATATGAAGCCCTTTTGTATACGGTAAATCAAAACCGTGCTTACACGATATATACGGGCGACAAAAGCGGAACGCTTATGCTTACTATGCCTATGCCCGCTTCGGAGAACGCTTCAGCAGAAGAAATAATGAAGCACACGGCTTCAAGCGGCGGCGACCTTACCTGCTCCTGGCCGGACTTATTCAACCTTGCCGGCGGCTTTAAATACGAATACGGATTTGATTTGCAGGGCAAGCGCGTGTTGAGCCTAAGCTACACCGAACAGCAGAGCGGCATGAGAATAAGCGAAGCGTTCGGTCAATCCGGTCTTCAGCAATGGCAATTCGTGGCAGCGCTTGCGCTGAACAATACCGTAAATATACCCGGTCTTCAGAGAATTAAGCTAAAGCTTTTGAATTTGCAGGTTGCAAGCGTAAACGGTACAGACGGAGTAAACATACAGTTTCCCGAAGGTGAGATTGCAAGGGATGCTTTTGAGAATGAAACGGGGCTTATAGTTAACGTGCTGCGTCCTCAAAACGAAAGCGTTCGATTCACTGTCGAACAAAAGCCAATGAAAGCAGGCGAAGCGCAGATAAACAAAAATGTGTTGCTGTTCAGTCTGCCTCAGCTTTTAGAGGACGGCGACATTAACCTTGTAGACGTATGGAACGACAGCGCATGGGTTGATATCTCGGCGGCGTTCTATGCCGAGAGTCAGCAGCTCAATGAACAGGACGAAGAGCGAATAATCTACGCGATTGTAAATTCGTTGAGCATGAATTATGGCGTGAGCAATGTTTACTTTACTGTAGAGGGATTAAAAGCCGAAACGTTCGCGGGGGAAATACGTATTGATGTGCCGCTTCATCCCAATCCGGGCCTTATCGAGCGCTGACAGGCAGCGCAGCAATAAATTAATTGCGGTTAAACTTTTTTAAAAACCCTTGACAGAAAGAGGATGCGCATTTATAATAGACAAGTGCTTGGGGTTATAGCTCAGTTGGTCAGAGCGTCACGTTGACATCGTGAAGGTCGATGGTTCGAGCCCATTTAACCCCATAATGGCGCGTCCTGAGGGATGCGCCATTTTTGATAGGAGAAGGGCGGCAATGCTTAAAAAGCTTTGGCGAAAGTATTCGAGACAGTTCATTCGCTTTGGACTGGTGGGTGTAGTCAATACGCTTGTAGATTTCGTTGTATACACGCTGTGCCTCAAGCTTCTGGGCGAAAATGTGCTTTTGAAGGAGCACAACTATCTTATCGCTCAATTGTTCGGCTTTGTAGCGGGCACACTCAACGCCTATTTCATGAACGGGAGGTTTGTGTTTGCAGGCGAAGACAACAGGCGTAAAAAAGGCAAAAGACAGCTGCTTCGCACCTTCATTGGCTACGGAGTCACGTTTGCACTGAGCGAGCTTTTGCTGTGGCTGTGGATAAGCATACTTGGAATAAACGAGATAATAGCAAAGCTCATAAATCTCTGCATAACCGTGCCGCTCAACTTTATAATCAAC
>JAFPYA010000054.1 GCA_017412445.1 Clostridia bacterium | reverse complement strand
CTGGTGCTGCTCGGCAGTACAAAAACAATAATGCCCTACGCGAAGACTTACGTGTCCTGCATTGCCGTGGCTGCGCCGTTTTTCACATCGAGTCTGACAATGAACAACATACTGCGCTACGAGGGCAAGGCGCGCCTGGGCACCATAGGCATGATGGCGGGCGCTATACTGAACATAGGTCTCGACGCGCTTCTGATGCTCGGCTTTGGCATGGACATACTCGGTGCGGGCATTGCGACGGCTGTGTCTCAGGTGGTAAGCTTCGCAATTCTTTTGTCCATGTTCATGCGTGGCAAAACGCAGACGAGGATCGCGCTCAAATACGTTTCGCGCAAATTCTCCGATTCGCTTGACATACTCATGACCGGCTCGCCCAGCCTGCTCAGGCAAGGCCTGAACAGCGTCTCCGGCATACTGCTCAACCAGCTTGCGGGCATATACGGCGGCGAATTTGCCGACAACGCTATTGCCGCGATGAGCTGCGTGTCGCGCATAGGCTTTTTCGCAATGGCTATCGCCATAGGCATAGGTCAGGGCTTCCAGCCGATAAGCAGCTACAACTACGGCGCAAAGCGCCGCGACCGCGTGCGCGAGGCGTTCAAAACCGCGCTTGCGGGCGAGGACATAGTGATCCTTGTGCTGTCCGTTCCCTTGTTCATACTTGCGCCGCAGCTGATAAAGCTTTTGCGCGACGATGAAAAGGTCATTGAAATCGGCGCAAGGGCGCTGCGTCTCTATTGCGCCGCAATGCCCTTCGTGCCGCTTACGATGATGGTTGAGATGGGCTTTCAGAGCATAGGCGAGAAGCTGCTCGCGCTCGCGGGCTCAAGCCTGCGCAGCGGCCTGTTGCTGATCCCAACGCTTTTGATACTGGCCTTCACGCGCGGTATCAGCGGCATACAGGAGGCGCAGCCGCTCTCTTTCGTGCTGTCGTTCATCGTGTGCATATTTTTGACCCGCATATATTTCAAAAAGCTGGCCGATGAGCCGCCCGCTTGAGCGAACGCGTGACCAGGCGGCGATGCTTATCGGTATTTGTCTTTTGGCTGCTCATTTGTAAGGCATTTTAAATATCTTTTAGTAAAACCTTGACACTTGCATAGGTTTGAGTATAATTTATACAGGGTTAAATACAATATGGAGGATTATGCTTTATGTACAACATTCCCGAAGTAAAAGTCGGCATCATCGCCGTGAGCCGCGACTGCTTCCCCATCGATCTGGCGGAGCGCCGCAGGACGGCCGTGGTTAAGTCCCTCAAGAAAAAGGGTGTCAAGGTCGCCGAAATCAAGACCATAATCGAAGGCGGCATCGACCAGAACGTGCTTGAGGCCTACGAGGAAATCAAGAAGAGCAAGATAAACGCGCTGGTCGTGTTCCTGGGCAACTTTGGTCCCGAAGGCCCCGAAACCGCCATCGCCAAGATGTTCGGCGGCCCCGTGATGTACGCGGCGGCGGCGGAAGAAAACATAGGCGTGTTGTCCAGTGACCGCGGCGACGCCTACTGCGGCATGCTAAACGCCAGCTACAACCTCAAGCTCAGCGGCATCAACGCCTACATTCCCGAGTTCCCCGTGGGACCCGCGGAGGAAGTGGCGGACATGGTGATCGACTGGGTTCCCACCGCAAGGACGCTGCT
>JAFPYA010000053.1 GCA_017412445.1 Clostridia bacterium | reverse complement strand
GAACATCCATGCCGAGCTTGGCACAGACAGAGCGATGAAAAACAAGAAAGCAGTAGCAAATGCGGAGGGGAAGTGGTAAACTAAAGGCGCAGGGGCCGCGAGGGACGGTTTGGCGTGTTAGAACCCGACTTAGAACATGCGGCAAGAGATACTTTTGAGTACAGACAGATGTACATAAAGTACGGGCACAAAGCTGCAATGAATCAAGTATCTCAACCCTGCGCATAAAGATTATAGCACAGGAGGCAGGCAAATGGAAGAGGGCATTGAGGAAATTTTGGAGATCAGTTGTGGCCTGGATGTGCACGAAGAGATGATCGAAGCGTGCGTGCTGAAGACCGGCGCGGAAGCGGCGTACCGGGAGAGGTTCGGCTGTACCTCGAAAGAACTCGACAGATTATGCGTTTGGCTCAACGGCCACGGATGCAGGGATGTAGCCATGGAGAGCACGGGCGTGTACTGGCTGCCCGTGTACGAGCGAATCGAGGAGAAATGTTCGGGATATCAATCGCTGCTGGTAGTGAACGCATACGAGATCAGGAACATGCCGGGGAGGAAGTCGGATGTGGCAGACGCCCAGTGGATCGCGACGCTGCTAAAGCACGGCCTGCTGAGGAAGTATAACAGCTTTATACCGGAGCACGCGGTGCGAAACATGCGGGAGGTATCCCGCCTGCGGCGCAAGGTGACAGGGCAGAGGATCACGGCGACGAATCAGCTTGAGAAATTCCTGCAAATGCACGGATTCAAGTTTTCGTCGGTGTTCAGCAGTATAACGGGCGTGAGTTCGACCGCGCTTTTAACGCGGCTGGCAGAACAGGGAAAGGTGACCCTCAGGGATATCCACGATTGCTGCGACAAGCGTCTAAAGCACGTGCCGGAGGAGATCCTGGCTGCGGTCAACGGAGAACTCAACGAGGTGGAGAAAAAGCTGCTTCGCTTTCACATGGACCGGATCGACGAGCTGGATCGGGAAATCGGGGAACTGACGGGTATGCTGACGGAGCTGTTTGATGAATACAAGGCTCAACTGGAGATTGCTGTAAGTATGCCCGGCATAAGTCTGGACTCCGCAATGGAAGTCCTTGCCGAGATCAGCCCCAAGCCGCAAAACTCGTTCAGTGCGCCGGAAAAAGTGTGCAAATGGGCAGGCCTTACGCCCCGAAATGACGGCTCCGCCGATACGATCAAATGCCGCAAGACGCTGCACGGGAATCCGTATGTAAAATCGATCCTTGTTCAATGCGCATGGGCTGCCGTAAAGAAGCGGGGCAGCGAATTCCAAAGCTGGTTCTGGTCCCGGCAGTCCCGCCTCGGCCGCAAAAAGGCAATCGTTGCCGTGGCAAGAAAACTGCTGTATATCCTCTACACCCTGCTGGACAGAGGTGTGCTCTATTCGCCGCCAGTACCGGCTACTTAAGCAGTTTGACTTGCCTTCATCTTCCTTTTGTTGCCATGCTTTGAGGATGGTTGGTTTTTTGTTGCTCTCTATCCAATTGTTTTTCGCACAAACCGTCCCAGTTATTGACTGTTGGCAGTTATTGACAGTTATTGACGCGATTTACCGCTCCCTGCGGATCATGAGCGACGCGAGCCATGAAAAGAAGACAGCGCCTGCGGCGATATACATGGCATTGTTGATTCCCCACAGGCTTTCCGCTTTACCTATCAGCGGGGAAGCAACGGTTTGACCCAGCATCATTATAAGCATCAGGCTGACTGTGACCACGAACCTGTTCTCGGGCATCATCTCGCCTGCTATAGTCACATGAAACGGTATTACGGGGCCTATAAAGAAGATGCTCACAAACAGCGCAATAAGGGCGATCAAGGGTGACTTTACCAGTATGGCGCCCACAAGCGCCACCGCGCATACGGGCATTCCGCACTTAAGGAACAGGATCATATCCGGCTTGAGTACGAACATGGCCAGCCTCGAAACGGTTATCGCCAGATACACGCAGGCCAGCACCCAAGTGAGGTATTCCTCTCCGTTATGCCCGAACTCTATGAAGCGCGGCGTCCATACGAGCATGGTATTTAAGTATATGCCGCCCAGAAAAGCGCTTATGTATATCGGCAGCAGCCGTTTATTGAGCAGTACCTTAAGCAGCAGGCCGGGCGTGACGCGCCTTGTTTTATCTGTCGGCGCTTCGATCATCGACGAAAACCGGCGGGATACGATAAATTCGCCCACAAATACCAGCCCCATGCATAAGCCTACAATCAGGTAAGTCGACCTCCAGCCAAGGCTTCCCGAGGACATGGTCCACTTGAAAACAAAGGGCATCACAAGACCCGCACAGCCGTAGGTGGCGTGCAGCAGGCACATGGTGCTGCCTTTGCCCGGATAAAGCTCGGAGATCACCGCCGAAGAGAGCGAATCGATCACGCCTGAGGAAAGGCCCACTACGCAAAGCAGTGCTATGAATACGGCAAAAGGCGCCGGTAATATGATAAGGCACAGCGCCGCCGCGCCTATCCCCAGGCCCAGCGCCAGCATGCGGGACTTAAAGAACCTTCCCGCGGTGAACAGTACGCACAAAAAGGACACTATGGAAAAACCGGTCACCACGCCGGATGGCAGGCCTTTTACGGAATCGCGCAGCGAAAACACGTTTATAACTTCCGTCTGCAGCGCCCCTGCCGCAGAGTGTATGCTTGCGAGTATCCACATGCCTGCGTAAATGCATATCGTGTACAGCAATACGGCTTTCCTGTTTGAGGATCTGTCCATAAATTTGCGTACCTCCTTCTACCGCCTGTTTCCGCACTTCTGGCATACGTCCGCACCCAACGGGTTCTTTTCACCGCAGAAGCGGCATGTCCAACCGGTCGCTTCCACATCCTCGTAAGTGATGACCTTGTCCACGGGTCGACTCGTGCCACATTTTTCGCATTTATCGGCGAAGGGCGAATTTTTCGCGCCGCACGCGGGGCACTCCCACCTGACCGGCGCGTTTCCGATCGTGTCGCCTTCGGAGAAGGAACCCTTGTATTCGGCTCTGCCGAAGGCGAGTATACACAAAAACACGGGATTCAGGAATATGAGCCCCAGCGAAAAGCCGACGCCCTTTGAAAAGACCCGAGCAAGGCGCAGGCTGAAAACCACGTTGATTGCGAACAGAATCACAAGGCTTATCAGCGCGATCACCCTCAACGCATTTCCGCTTACGAGAAAGCCGAACACGCTCTCCAGCACGTTTATGCCAATGTTTATCAGGAACAGCTCGCCCGAGTCCGCGAGGCTGTAAGCCAGATACTGCCCGTAGAAAGGTATAAGAAATTTGGCGGGCGCGATATAGGCCTTGCTGAAAATGAAGCACCACGCGACGATCATCAGCACAGCGACGATCAATATCGCAAACACTGCAAACGTTCCGTTTGTTTCACCGAGCGACCTGTAGATCATATCTATCATGGGTTATTCCTCCATCATGCAAGTTGAGGCGACTAAAACTATGATGTAATAAGGGGGTGATAAGAGAACACCTCATCTTCCCTCTCCCTTATACCTTCCTTTCACCGTCCTGAAAACCGGGGCGGCGGCGAATATTACCAGCGCGCTTGCGGCGGTTAGGGCGAGGGGCAAAAGCATCATTTTCAGGTCGGGCTTTACCAGCGAAAACACGCCCGGGAAAAAGCGCATGCCCACGAAAAGGCAGGCGGCCATCGCGCCTGTGAGCAGTGCGCGCTTAAGGTTCATGGGCAGGCAGAGCTTTACAAGCGTGAGTATGCCTATCTGCGCGGTGGTGATGGTGGCGAGGGTCGAGGCGTAGGCGTCGGAGCGGGTGAGCGTGATTATAAGCGCGCTCAGTGTGACCGCGATTGCGCTTGGCATCGCGGCGGAAACTATGTTGTGAATAAAGCTGCCGCGAATCGGCTCTTTATTGCCTTCGAGCGACAAAAAGAACGAGGGCACGCCCACCGTGAACGCGCTGATAAGCGTCAGCTGTATGGGCTCAAAGGGGTAGTGCGCCCGGGGCAGAACCAGCATAACGAGGCTTATAAAGAAGGAATAGAGCGTCTTAACCAGAAACAGGCCGGCTGCGCGGGTCACGTTGTTCACGGCGCGGCGGCCTTCTGCGACCACGGCGGGAAGCGCCGTAAAATCCGAGGCCACGAGGGTCAGCTGGCTTGCGTGCTTGGCGGCGTCCGTGCCGCCCGCCATGCAGATGGAGCAGTCGGCGGCCCTCAGCGCGGGAATGTCGTTTACGCCGTCGCCCGTCATGGCCACGTGGCGGCCCTCGGCCTTGAGCGCCCTGACCAGCACGCGCTTTCTTTCGGGCGAGACGCGGCCGAACACCACGTATTTGTCCGCCAGGGAGGCGAGCTCCTCGTCGCTGTCTATTTTCGATACGTCTATATATTTTTCCGCGCCCCCGAGCTTAAGGCGGCGGGCGATGGACGAGACGGTTATAGGGTCGTCGCCCGAGATCACCTTTATGTCCACGCCCTGCGTTTTGAACCATCTGAGCGTGTCCTCCGCGTTCGGGCGCAGTGTGTCCTCCAGCAATATGGCGCACAGCGGGCGCTTTTCGGGGGGCAGCAGGCCGCCCGCGCCTATTTCGCCCTCAGCCTCAGCCAGCAAAAGCACGCGCTTGCCTGAGGCGGCCGCCTTCTCGCAGGTCTGCTTTACTTCTCCGGCGTACGCGCCCTCCATCACGAAGGACGGCGCGCCCAGTATCAATACCCTGTCGCCACCAAACTCCGCGGCGGAAGTTTTGCGCTCGCTGGAAAAGGCGAGGGTGTGAACGGGCGCTTCGTCATCGGGCGGTATTACCTCCCTGATCGCCTCGAG
>JAFPYA010000052.1 GCA_017412445.1 Clostridia bacterium | reverse complement strand
GTTGTTGCTGCCGGTTGCGCGAACGGTGTCGACAAAGGCCTGATTGACCTGGTTTGCCAGGTCATAACGAGCGTTGTCATCAAGATAGGTCACCACAGAATCCTGGCAGTACAGCGGCGAATCCTCGTCGAAGCGTGCGCCTATCTCTTCGTTCGCGCCTTCAAAAATCAGGTGATAGTCGTAGTCCTTGAAGCGTTCGGCTATCTGCGTCCACATGCCCTTGTACGCCTCCATGGCGAGGGCTCTGGTGTCCGCGCTTTCAGAGCCGAACATGCCGTACCAGCCGCCGTCCCAGTGGTCGTTTACTATGACGAACATGTCCGCGTCGAGCGCGTAATTAACTACCTCCTCAACCCTGTCGAGATAGGTGGCGGAGATGGTGTAGTCGCCCTTGTTCAGATGTGTGGCGTTGGTCATCCAGGCGACGGGGATGCGTATTGTGTCAAAGCCTGCCTCCTTCATGCCTGTAAGTATTTCGGGCGTGGTAACCGGTTGACCCCACAGCGTCTCGTAGTAGCTTGTGTCGTCGGTGGTGTTGCCGTATTGGGCGCCGTTGTTGCAGGCTTCAAACGTGTTGCCGAGGTTTGTGCCGTTGCCCATCAGGCGAGTCAGCTCTATAGAGCTGATATCATCCGCGGCCTCGGCCGATGCAGGAATTAAGGTCATAAAGAAGCTCAACAGCAGTATGGCGATAACAGTGTATTTCATTGTCTTTCTCCGGTTTAGAGTAGTAATACAGCGGCATTAACTTCACGTATTCAGGCGTCATTGCACCGTATTGTGAAATTCGGAGGGGCTGAGCCCCTCCGAATCTGCGTTTCTCTCAGAAAGGCGTACGGATAAGAGCGTTATCCCAGCGTCTCTCAGTTGTTGCCCGCGTTGCTCAGCGTCCATAGCTGGAGCGCCTCGCCCTCGCACCATGCTAAGCAGTCCGCGTAACCCGAGTTCTGACAGGTCTGCTTCATGGTTCTTACATGGTAGTCAAACTCGCCGTCGCTCTTGGCGTAGATGGCGCGCCAGCTGTTTTCAACTATCGCCTTGGCGCAGTTCTTCCACTTAAGGTCGAGCTCGCTGGACTTGGGGCTCTCGGAGTAAGGCACGGCGGGCATGATTACGTAGAGCTTGTCGCCGAAGTAGTCCTCACGGTTCTCCATGTAATCATCGGCCAGGGTCGCGCCTGTAAACTGCTGCCAGTCAAGCTGTATGTCGTAAAGGTCGCTGGCGGATACGGACGCCCAGGTGTCCTTATTGAAGGTTTCCTTGCCGTTGCCGTCGGGGTTGATCATGTCCTGAGACAGCGTGGTGTTGTTGATTTGCACGCAGCCGTCGTTGAAGGTGCCGCTGAGCGTGTAGGTCTTGCCCGTATCGGGGCTCGTCCATTCAACGCCTGCGAGGTTGTAGGAGGAGTCGTTGTTGCAAAGAAGGCCGAGCTCGGTGAAGTACATGCCACCGTTCTCGTCGTAATCCCACATAAGACCCTTGGGGCCATACCACATGGTCATGGAGCCTTCGGGCGTGGCAATCCAGTTGATTACCTCCAGGCAAAGCTCGGGATAGCGGGTATACGCGCCCACCGTCCACAGACGGTTGCCGCCCGTGGTGCCAAGGCCGTACACTATGGGCGTGGCATCCTCGGGCACCATTGCATACATGTATTTGCCTTCGCTCATGTGGGAATCGGTGTTGTAGGCCATGGAGCCGGCGTAGTTGAATATAGACCAGAAGGTGCCGCCGTTTTTGAGCTTCTCGCTCATCTTGTCGTAGGTGTTGGAGGAGGAGCTGGGATCAAGCAGACCTGCGCGATAGAGCTTGTTGAAGAAGCGCAGGCACTCCATGTAGGGGCTGTCGTCGTCAAGGCAGCTCATGAATCGGCCGCTCTGGGGATCGTAGTGGCCGAAGCCCAGCTCATCGTAGCCGTAGTACGCGGTGGCCAGCGCCTTAACGTACATTACCATATTGCCGTCCCAATCAGGCCATATGGACACGGCGTAGGTCTCATTGCCTATCTCATCGGTGGGGCAGATTTCCTTCATGCGGCTGAACAGGTCAACCATGTCGTCCAGGTCGTACACCTCGGGATAGCCCAGCTGCTTGTAGAGATCCCAGCGGATGTCCCAGGTGTAGAAGAAGGACTGGTGGCTTTCGGGGCTAGATGCGACACCGTGGCCGAAGCCGTGGATTTTGCCGTCGCCGCTGATGCTGCGGTTGCTCTCAAGCGCGTCCTTGTAGTTTTCCATCACGTAAGGGGCATATTTTGCGCCCAGATCGTTAAGCTCCCAATCCAGAAGCATGCCCTTGCTGACGGCGTTTTTGTAGTCCTCGCCGTTGGCGCCCCATACGACTATGTCGCCGAGGCTGCCGCTCTCCATGCGGGTGGCATAGGTGCCATCCTGATCGGGGATGATGTTGAGCTCAATGTTGAACTTGTCCTTGAGCAGCACGGCGCCCCAGCCGCCCTGTATGCCTGAATAGTTGGCAAGCTGGCTGTAGACGTCAAGGCGAATCGTCTCGCCGTCGCGGTTCACTGCGGTTTCGGCCATGGCGCCGAGCGGCAGCACACCCAGCGCAAGCACGAGCGCCAGTGCAAGAGTGAGTAGCTTTTTCATTGGTCCGAGTCTCCTTTCAACGCTTATATTATATGTGTTCACATTGTAAGCGAAGGTCTGCGCGGCGGCGCAAAGCCGGCATAAAGCCGCATCTGCGCCTTAGCCCTTCACTGCGCCGAGCATTATGCCCTTTACGAAATAGCGCTGCATGAAGGGGTACACCAGCAGTATCGGAATGATGGTCACCATGGCGATGGTGTATTTGGTGGTGACGCCCGTGTTCAGCAGGTTCTCCGCCTGCTGAGTTGTAAGCTGCTCGGTGTTTATGGACGTGGTCTGGTTCAGGTATACGTAGAGCCTGTGCTGGAGCGTGTACAGGTTCGGGCTGCTGCTCATGAGCAGGAGCGAATCCTGGAAGGAGTTCCAGTTGCCGACCGCGCCGAATATGGCAATTGTTGCCAAAATAGGTATCGACAGCGGCAGTATTATCCTCATGAACACCTTGGTCGTGGAAGCGCCGTCTATTATGGCGCTCTCCTCAAGCGAACCGGGGATGGACTCCACGTATGTCTTGACCAGAATAATGTTGTACGGCGCAACCATGCCCGGTATTATGTATGCCAGAAAGTTGTTGGTGAGACCGAGCATGAGCATGTTGGTGTACCACGGGATGAGGCCTGCGTTGAAATACATGGTCACTACCAGCATCCTGTACCAGAGCGAGCGCTTCCACATCTTCTGCTTGGTTACGAGGTAGCCCGCCCAGGCAGAGGTGAACACCATGACTGCCGTGCCGATTACGGTTCTGAGCACGGTAATCTTGAGTGCCTGCCCCACGTCGCCCTCTTTGAATATGCGCAGATAGTTCGTGATGTGCAGGCCTCTTGGGAAGAAGTTGATGCGCCCGCCTGCGACCAGCTCATTGTCCGAAATGGTGTTGATGAACAGGTAGTAGAACGGGAACACGCACAAGAGCGTGAACAGCACGAAGAACACGATTATCAGCGTGTCGAACACCGACTGCTGCGAGAACAGCGCATAGCTCAAAAGCAGAGTGAGCAGAACGGCTGTGATCACCCACGTGATTGTGGCAGGCCACTGACGCACCTGACTTTGAGTAATCTGGGGCTCGGTGACGGTGGAGTACATCTGAGCACCGTTTTCTATGCCCTCGAACATGGCCTCGGTTACGCGGCCTGTGAGGGAAGAAGCGATCTGCGCGGCTTCCTCAGCGTCGTCGCCGGTCACGCTGATTCTGAGCGAGCGGTTGCTGGCACTGGTCGAAAGCTCAACCATGTCCCTGATATCGCCCTTGCTGAGGCTATAGCCAATCGCAGCCAAATCCGAAGCAACGCTTTCGTAAATCGCATCGGACTGAAGTATTGTGTTCACACCGTCGTACAGGTCAAGCTTTTGGCCGTAGTACCTTACGGTTTCGGTGCGGGGCAGCTGGCTTATGACGTTCTGTTCGTCTATGTCCAGTATGCCCACCCACTGCACGTTGCCGGCGACCTGAGCCTTTTCGTCCGCTTCTATCTTTTTGACCTCAATCCTCACCTGCTCGCTCGTGGCGGGCTGACCGTTGATGTAGAAGTCGTAAAGATGGATTTCGCCGCTGTCGGGCGCGGGATCGCGCAGCTCGACTACAATAGCCGCAGAGGTTTCCTCTGCCGTCTCATTGGCGGCCTCGTTCTCTGCGCCGGCGCTGCCTGTGGGCTCGCCGAACATCAACACGGCCAGCTGATTTACGGCCGCCGTTGCGATGCGCTCAGCCTTTACATCGTCCGACGCGCTTACGGTAAACACTACGCGCTTGCTTTCGTCGGTGGTCTGGGATATAGCCGCCTGCAGGCCGTTTCGCGGGCGCTCTATATTCTCATCGACTTTGACGATTTGCATATATACGCCCATGTAGAAATCGCTGCGGTCGGCACGCACAGTCGAGCCAATCTGGTTGCCGAAGGCGTTCAATATGTTGTAATCTGTCGCGCCGAACTCATCGCCGCGGGCGGCGAGCAGCGCCTTTTCACCGGATTCGTCAACCTCGAGCGTGGAGGTCAGCGTGTCGGTGTAGCGGGTCTTTACCACCTTCTCGCAGAAGGTGTAGGCAGCACAGCCCATTATAGCGGTGCACAAAACCACTATGACCAGCTTCTGCCAGCCCTTGAGCAGCACCTGCTTTTTGATGACGGGCATCGCAAAGCAGACGAGGAAGGATATTATGAGACCAAGCAGCGCAAACAGCACAACCCAGCCCCACACACTGGGCCAGGTCTGTACGTCCTCGCTTACGAGTACAGCCTCGCTTATGACGTAAAGGGCGTTATCCGTGTCGCTCGCACCTTCACCTGAAAGCACGGCTTCAAGCACACCCTCGTCGTAAAGCTCGAAGGCCAGCTGCTTTGCCATGTCGGTTGCGATGCGCTTTGCGGCCGCCTTGTCACGGGACGCGGCGCTGATAACAACCTTGGGGTTTATGTTGCTTACGCTCAGCGTGACCAGCATATTGCCGTCCTTGTCGGCAGAAATCTGGGCGTTTTCAAAGCTGAGCTCGGCGTTAGCGTCGGCCACGGTGAAGGATACGGCCAGCTTACCGTCGCCGCCGTCTGTTGCGGTGAGGTTTCTGATCACCTGACGGGATGAGACGCTGTCGTTTAAGAACGACACGTTTTGCCTCAAGTGCTTTACGTCGTTATTCTCGTCTGCCACGCTGCGGTACAGGCTTATGCTGCGCTCGGCGTCCGTTATCTTGCCTGTAAGGCTCGCCTGATCTCTGATTTCAAGCGTCACGTTCGCGGTGGACTTTACGTCCTTATTGAGCATGAAGGCGCTGATTATGAGGCCCACCAATGCGCAAACCAGCGTGACACAGATTATTGCCAGTACGCGGTTTTTGATGTTCAGGGGAGCGGAATTCATTTCTTGCTTATTCATGTCTGCCGCCTCCCTTATATAATGCTTTCGCCGCGCACGGCCTTACTAATGCCGTTAGCGCCAAACAGCAGCACGACCGCGACTACGCTCTTGAGAATGCCTACAACCGTGGACACGGCCAGCTGACTTGAGCCTATGCCCAGATTATATACGTACAGGTCAAGCACCTGGATGTGGTCGCCGTTGTACTGGTTTGAGAATACGAGGTACTGCTCCATGCCGTTTGAAAGTATGCCCGCGATGGACATAAGCAGCATGACCATGTACGTGGGTATGAGTCCGGGCACGGTGATGTGCCAGATGCAGTGGAAGCGGTTTGCGCCGTCCACGCGCGCGGCCTCATAGAGCTGCTGGTCAATGCCCGCTATACCTGCGACATAGATTATCGAGCTCCAGCCAAGTCCCTTCCACGTGCCCCACAAAAGCATCTTTATCCAAGTCAGATTGTCGTTTGAAAGATAGTCCTCGTTGCTGACATTGCTGCCGGCGATAAGGTTTCTGACGTTGTTAATGAGGCCGTCAGAGGAGAATATGGACAGCGCCACGGCGTATACCAGAACCCAGCTGAGGAAGTTCGGTATCGTGGTCAATGTCTGTACGCCCCTTTGGAACTTGGTCGAACGAACCTCAGCCAGCAGTATCGCAAAGGCTATCGGGAACCAGCTCGTTGCGATACCCAGACCGCTCATTACCAGCGTGTTTCTGAGCACCTGCACTATCTTGCTTCTGGTGCCGGGGTCACGTATGAGGGTGGTGAAGTTTCTGAAGCCTACGAACAGGTCGCTCGTGAGCTCCGCTCCGGCCTTCGTGTCGTAGAAAGCGTATCTCCAACCGTAAATCGGCAGGTAAGAGAACAGAAACGCCAGCAGCAGCACAGGCAGGAACATGATGAACAGCTTGTACTTCTCGGGCATTTCGGCTCTTGCAGCATAGGATTTTTCTTTGGCGTACGTCTCTTTGAACGCCCAAAGACTCGTAAGCAGTATGAGCGCAAGCCCTATGCCCATTGCGATATACGCAAACAGCGGGAACGTGGGCTCCACCTGCATGCGAGCCGAGGCCGCGGCCTCCCTGCTGTCGACAAAAGAAACTATGGCGTTATACGCAAGACCGTTAACAAGCATGCCTGCAAGCCCCAGCACGCTGCCCGATGCAGGCAGCAGCACGGCAAAGCGGCGCATTTTGCGGTTGCCGAGGCTGACACACGCGCCGGCTGCGCTGGCAAGCACGCCGATGAGCACCATCGCGCAGCCCACCATGGACCATACGATGTCCTTGGAGTTTATGACCTTGCCCGCGCCGGACATGAACGCGCCCAGCTTTGTGGTTACGGTGTTGTAGGAGGTCGCCGAGGTGAGCAGCGTAAGGTTGCTGCTTATCTTCAGTGAAATGCGGCCTATGTTGAACGGCGGGAAAAATATCGCCACAAATACCAGCAATATCACCAGCCGGTTTGCCCACAGTGCCTGACGTTCCTGCTTATCCACGGCAGCTTCTCCGTTTTGAGCCACGAGCCTTGCGCCCTGTTGCTCCTGAAGAACCATTTGATTACCTCACTTTAATGAAATTAAGCGGCGGAACGTGTTCGCCCCGCCGCAAGGCCGTTACCGTATTATTCTTCCACGTTGGTGGTTACGGTAAAGGTGATGGTGATTGTGGTATCCGCGCCGGGAATAGTGTAGCCGAAGGGATCCTCGCTGCGGTTATACTGGTCGATAACCACTATGCGCACGTAGTCGCCGGAGGTGTCCACGTCGGTGTACTTCTGGGTGGCGGCGTCGCCGATCTTGATCTGCACGTCTTCGATGGCCATGAAGCCGTCCTTGACGAGCTTGGAGGGAATCTCGGTGGAGACGAACAGCAGACGGAAGAAGCTGTCGCTGCCAAAGCCCATCTCGCCGGTGGTCAGGCTTACGGTGTAGGTGCCTGCGCCGGTTACCTGAGCGTCAACAAACGTTCCGCCGTAATCGACGGCATTGCTGTCGGCATCCCAGCCGGTCAGGCGAGCAAAGAAGCCTTCGTTCTCGGTGTCGTCCCTGCCGTAGGTGTCGTTCCAGGCATTGCGGAAGATGTAGTTCTCGCTCTGTACACCGATATAGGCGTTGTATTCCTTGGCGATGAGCTCCCTGGCTTCCTCGGCGGTAAGGGGCTGATCCGCGTTCTTCTCGGGCGCCTTGCCGTAGATAAAGTCGAAGGTGACCTCAACGGATGTAACGCCGTTAAAGAGCTCCTTGTCTACGATTATCGCGGAGGCGTTCTCAAGGTTGCCGTCGGCGCGATGCGCGTCAGAGGGGATTTCGCTTACCCACTCGTTGTAGATGTTCTCGCGGGTGGTTACGCCGTCGTCGGAGGAGGTGTAGCCCTCGCCCACTTCTATGGCTTCGCCGTTCACCTTAATTTCGGTGATATCGATGAAGTAGCCGGGATATGTGGCTTCGCCGGTGGTAATGCCGACCGCTGCAAAGGCAAGGCCGTCAGCCGCAGAGGCGAACTCGAGGCCTACGGTGTAGGTGCCTGCGCCGGTGATCTCGGCGTTAATAGCGGTTATTCCTTCGGGAGCCTCGTCGCCCCAGTACTGATTCGCCCATGCGCCATCAGCGTACATGAGGTAGGCGGTGTCCTTTACGGGCGCAAGGGTGAAGTCAACCTCGACGTTGGTCACGCCGGTAAAGAGCTCCTTGTCAACGATGATAGCGGAGGCGTCTTCAACGATGCCATCGAAGGAATGAGCGTCCTCGGGGATGGCGCTGACCCACTCGTTGTAGATGTTCATGCGGGTGGTCACGCCGTCGTCGGAGGAGGTGTAGCCCTTGGCAAACTCGATTTCTGCGCCGTTTACACGGATGGCT
>JAFPYA010000051.1 GCA_017412445.1 Clostridia bacterium | reverse complement strand
CCTGGGCGGAGTTTATGACCTCCCAGTCGTCCTCGGCGCTGTAGATGACCACGGGGCAGGCGATCTTTGAGGCGTTGCCGGGAAAGAGCAGTTTTTGGCTCACCTGCAACGCCGCCAGCATCCATGAGTAGCTTGGGCTGTTGTTGTGGAACTCCTCATGGCTGTGCTTGACATCGCTGTACCACTCGAAGCGCTCCTCGCCCGTGGAGCACGCGCCCTCGAAGGTCTCCCTTTCGGAATACGGTCTCGTGAAGAACAGGCGCTCGCTCCCCTTGCCCGCTATCTTGAACGCGCGGCAGAGGAGCTTGCTGATGAAATACGGCTTGCCCCTGCGGTTTACCGCGATCATGGGCGCGCACATCGCGGCGGCGGCAAAGGTGTCCTGATGCTTCATAAGAAACAGCGAGGTGACCGCGCCGCCCATTGAGTGGCAAAACACCTTCCACGGCTTTGGCATATCCCGCATGCGCTCACACACGCACTCGAGGTCCTTTACGTAGTCGCTGAAGCGGTCTACGTGGGTCAGCGACTTGTCCGGCATGCGCTCGTCTCTGAACGAACGCCCGTGGCCGCGCTGGTCGTAGGCCACCACGCTGAAGCCGTTTTTGACAAGCGAATAAATAATCTCGGAGTACTTATACGCGTTCTCGGTAAAGCCGTGTACTATGAACACGGTGCCGTATTTATTTTCGTCGGCGTCAAAGCGGCTGACGAACAGAGGGTTGCCGTCATACCCCTTGACGGTTTCGTCTCTCTCGTGCGCCTTAAGGTACGGCAGCACCGCTTCGTCCATTGTCCTGGCGTAGGCGGCGGATTTTACCAGCGCGTCTTCGTTAAACAGCTCGTTCATACAGCGTTACTTTATGATCTTAGAGTAGATTTTGGCTTCGTTGTAGCGCATGAATATTGCGCCGCCGATTACGCACGCGGCCGCGGCCACGACCGCGGTGAGCCTGTAGCCGGTAGTGCCTATCACGGCGAGGGAGGCGACCACTATCATCGCCACGGCCTGACCCATCTTCATGGCGAAGGTGCGGGCGGCGTAGAACATGCCGGCGCGGTTCTCCTTGGTCTCAAGCTCGTCGTACTGCGCAATGTCCGCCACGACCGCCTGAGGCAGTATGCCGAATATCGCCATCGCGGGCGCGGCCAGCACGCACAGTATAAGCCCCTGCACTATGGAGGGTATGAACGACAAGAAGCCCAGGCATGCCGTGTAGGCAAACGCCACTATGAATATGCAAAACGCGGCGAGAATCAGCTTCTTTTTGCCGTATTTGGGCGTAAGCATCATTACAAACGGGTAGAACAGCACGGACAGCGCGGTCATCACCACGAAGAAGAGCGTGGAATAGCTCTCGTCCATCTCAAGCAGAGAGGTCACGTAGTAGAGCATCGCGGTCTGGAACGTGGTTATGCCGAGGAAATAGATGATGTCCGACGCCACGAACAGGCGGAAGTCCTTGTTGCGGAAGGTCGCCTTTAAGGACTTGAACGCCGTAGACTGGCTGGGCTGGGAGACCACATAGTCCTTTTCCTTTATGGTGAACACGGGTATGAACAGGCAGACCGTGCCGATAACGGCCAGTATCGTGAACACCGTGCGTATAGCAGTCACCCTCTCCATGCCGAAGGTGTCTTGGAATATGCCCCAGAGCGTGGGCGCGGTGTAGGCTATCGCCATGCCGGCGATGTAGGTAAAGGAGATGGTGGTCGAAATGCTCATGCGGGTCTTCTGCGTGGTGCCAAGCTCGGGAATCAGCGCGTTGAAGGGCGTGCAGTACATGGTCATGAACAGATAGAACAGCATCATCATCACGAACAGGAACGCCGCGTTTATCCAGCTTTCGTGGCCTATGGGCGACCAGAACGTGAGCACCGTGGCTACGCCGAAGGGTATGGCGGAAGCGCGCATGAAGGGTATGCGCCGCCCGTCCTTGGAGCGGCAGCGGTCGGACAGCGAGCCTATGAGTGGATCGGTCACGGCGTCAAACACGCGGCCTATGCCGGTGATGAGGCCAAGTATCGTGAGCCCCAGGAATATCGCGCCCTGAGGAATGAACAGCGGCTGACCCGCCAGCTGCGTGGCTTCATCGGGCACGTAGTAAGCCGTGACGTAGCTGGATATCAGCGCGGCCAGAAGCGACCAGCCGAACTGTCCCAGCGCGAAGCACCACACCTTGCCGAGCGTGAGCTGCCTTTTGGGCTTTGCCTGCTCGCCGGAGGTATTGTTTGCCGCCGCCCGGACTGCCTCGCGGCCTCCGTTACCCGCGTTTTTCAGATCTGCCGTATTGACATTTTCGAGCTGTTTTACCATCGTATTCATCCTTCCATAAACATACTTCAACGATTATACAGCATTGTCGCCATATTTTCAAGGCTTCCCGGCAATTTTGCAAACGAATCGCGCGCCAAAGCCCGTACGCCGCTCTTTGGTAAATCCGGCGGGCGCGGCTTTCGGCTGCTCGGAATTTAAAACGGTTTACCCCTTTCAAAATACCGCCCGGCAGTGTATAATAGCTCAGGAGATGCCTTCTGAAATATGCCCCAAGGACACAAAAAAGGAGAATACAATGAAAAGAATAATAGCGCTGCTTCTGATGCTGACCCTCCTTAGCCCCATCTGCTGTCAGGCGGAAGCTCAGATATCTGATTATACGCTCGACAGAGTCGTGCTGCTCAGCAGGCACAGCATTCGTTCTCCCATGTCCGGCAGCGGCTCTGTACTGAATGAAATCACCCCGCATGAATGGTTTGCATGGACCAGCAAGCCCAGCGAGCTTTCCCTTCGCGGGGCGATTCTGGAAACAATGATGGGCCAGTATTTTCGCCTCTGGCTGGAAAATGAAGGCTTCTTTCCCGAAAACTATCAGCCGGAGGACGGCGCGGTTCGCTTTTACGCCAACGCGAAGCAGCGCACTCAGGCCACTGCCCGCTATTTCTCAGCCGGATTGCTGCCCGTAGCTCAGGTGCCCGTTGAAATGCATGCGGCCTACGATACCATGGACGACACCTTCAATCCCGTACTTCACTTCGTCACTGATGAATACACAAGGGACGCCATTTCGCAGATTGCCGAGGCAGGCGGCGCGGACGGGCTTAAAGGCCTGCACGCAAAGGAGAGGGACGCTCTTTCACTGCTGATCGAGGTAACGGACATGGAAAAAAGCGACGCATACATGTCCGGCAAGTTTGGCGACCTGATGAGCGATGAGATGGAAATAGTTCTGGAAGCAGGCAAGGAGCCAGCGATGGTCGGCGCGCTCAGGAGGGGCACCTCTGTAGCAGACGCGCTGATTTTGCAGTACTACGAGGAGCCCGACGCTTTAAAGGCCGCCTTCGGGCACGCGCTCTCAGATGAAGACTGGAGGCTCATTCACAGCATAGCCGACACGTACAGCGAAGCGCTGTTCGGTGCGCCGATTCTTGCCGTGAACCTTGCCAATCCCCTGCTTCGTGAAATCCGCTCGGAGCTGACCGCGGAGGGAAGGCGCTTCAGCTACCTCTGCGGACACGATTCCAACCTCTGCAGCGTGCTCGCGTCCCTGGGGGTCGAAGAGTATCTTCTGCCCGACGCGGTGGAGCAGCGCACGCCTGTCGGCTCCAAGGTGGTATTCGAGCGCTGGCTCGATAAAGACGGCGAAGCGTGGTACAGGGTCAGCCTGATTTATCAGAACACGCGGCAGCTTCGGCAGATGGAGCAGC
The DNA here is from genome assembly GCA_017412445.1 of Clostridia bacterium. Classification (GTDB taxonomy): domain Bacteria; phylum Bacillota; class Clostridia; order Christensenellales; family Aristaeellaceae; genus RUG14130. The sequence continues at coordinate 2,037 of JAFPYA010000051.1, read as the reverse complement.
TTACGCTCGAAAACCCGCCGTCCGTATATCCCCTCCGCTTTAAGGGAGTGAATCAAACTGACTTGGGCATGATATCTGAAGCGGATCTGCTTAAGCTGTTCGACGACGCCATCGCGGCTTATGATGAATTGACGGAAGTATATCTGATGGACGACGCGGCCTGAAGGCGGCGTATAGCGCGCCGTCTGAACATGGCCAAACCCATGAGTACCAACGCGCTTTTCTTCCGCTTCAGCTGTTTGATACTGCGATAAGCGTCCATATTCTATGCGCTGCTTTTGAATTATGTTCTTTTATTCGCCCTGTCTCTTCTGCGGGTCGGTACGCGTGCGTTCATGCGCTTATGATGAAACTCTCTGTTCTGTCGATTACGATTTGCACCTGTATTTGCTACAAACTGCGAGGTGGCTGAATATGCCCAGAATCATCTTCGTTTCCGGCGCGTGCGGCAGCGGAAAATCCACATTTGCTGACGCCCTGGCCAGGTCTCTTGTCCGCCGTGATCACAAAACAGCTTACGTCATCCATGGGGACGATTTCCACGGCGGGTTTGTGGAGCCTGAAGAGAAGGGTGGCTTCTTTGTGGACGGGCAGGCATCCGATAAGGTGCTGTGGGAGGACATACTGCGTTTCAACTGGGACTGCATCATCGCCACTGCGCAGCGAGCCCTTGAGGATAATCTTGACGTCGTGATAGATTATGTAATCGAAGAGGAGCTTCCCCGCGTCCGCGAACTGGCTGAGAAAAACCGGGCTTCTCTTTATTATATCGTCCTGACAGCTGACGGGAAGGAGCTTGAAAGGCGAATCCGTGAACGCGGCGACGTTGAAATGATTGAAAGAGCCTTGTTTCTGAAAAACAAGCTGGAAGCCATGCCCGAAAATCAGGGGCACATATACAACAACACAGACAAAAGCGTGGAACAGACCGTACGGGAGCTTGTACTTGATCAATACCTGATTATGTGATTTTTGCGTTTGCACAATTGTGAGGCTCCTTCGAAATCTTCACTTTTCTGTACAATATTTCAAGGCCTTGAGCCGCTTTTGCCCGCGTATTTCAAAAGGCAGACACGTATGTTTGCAGGGCATTTGACGGCGCAACGGATTGCGTTTATTTCGGCTATCAAAATGAATATACCTTGATTTTGGAAAAATGAAAAGCCCCCGAAAGCGGAGTGTTTTCAGGGGTTTTGCATGGCCGCGGCAGGCATTGAAGGTGCTTGCCGCAGGCTGTTTCCATGAATTTGCGCCCGGGCGCAATGCTGCTTGATCTTATTTCAGCTTTCCGTACTGTTCGTCATCCACCGGCTCCAGCCACTCGGCCTTGCCGTCCTTGCCGGGCACTTCGATGGCCAGATGCTGAAACCAGCTGTCTGAGGCTGCGCCGTGCCAGTGCTTTACGCCCTCGGGGATGTTCACAACGTCGCCCGGATGCAGCTCGCGGGGCTCCCTGCCCCATTCCTGATACCAGCCGCGCCCGCTTACGCAAATCAGCATCTGCCCGCCGCCCTCGCTGGCATGGTGGATGTGCCAGTTGTTCCTGCAGCCGGGCTCAAAGGTGACGTTGAACACAGGCACCTGCTCAAGCGACAGCGGAGCAAGATAGCTCTGCCCGATGAAGTATTGGGCAAAGGCGTCGTTCTTCTGCCCTACAGGGAACACGGACAGGTTGGAGGGCACTCCCTCATGCTCGCTTTCTTCCTCGCCGTAGATTTCGGCAATCAGCGGGAAGGTGCTCCACGCCTTGGGCCAGCCGCAGTAGAACGCCAGCTGGGTGACAATTTCCACCGCCTCCTGTTTGGTGACGCCGTGCTCTTTGCCAAGGGCCAGATGCGCCTTTAACTGGGGATAGAGTCCCGCCGAGAACAGCGCCGCGATGGTGATCATACTTCTGTCTCGGGGAGAAAGCTCCTTTTCCCTCGACCACACCTCGCCGAAGAGCACATCGTCGTTCAGCTCAGCAAATTTGGGAGCGAGCCTGCCCAGATTGTCCCGTCCCGCCGTCTGTTTCTTTGCCATATGTAAACCGCCTTT
>JAFPYA010000050.1 GCA_017412445.1 Clostridia bacterium | reverse complement strand
CTTCGCCCTTGTCGTTCCGCTGGGTGAAATCGTGGCTGAAATACTGGTCGGTCTGCATAATCATCTCTTCGAGGGTCATCTTATCGAGAAGCTTTTCTATGCGCGCTTCAATGTTCATGTGATACCTCCGCATATGTCTTTAGCTTTATTATAAATGACGCGGCGGAATTTTTCAATACAGCCCGCAAATTTGCTTTACAAATCGCTGCCGGCAAATTATAATGATATCATTAAAATAATGAACGGGAGGTTAGCATGGAAAGGGACAGAATATCCATTAACAAGGGCTGGCTGTTTGCCAAAACAGAGGACAGGGCGGCAGTTATGCCGGGAGCGGACGAAAGCGGGTTTAACTGCGTGCAGCTGCCACACGACTGGCAGATTTTCAATCCTCAGAGGCAGGACGCGCTGGGCGGCGGCTCTCAGGGCTTTTTCCCGCGCGAGGAGGTCGGCGTATATCGCTATACATTTATCGCTCCGGAGGAATGGAAGGGCAAGCTGGTGCGCGTGCTGTTTGACGGCATACAGCGCTTCAGCGAGGTTTACTTAAACGGCAGGCTTATCGGCGGGCGCAAGTACGGCTATGTGCCTGTGCTGTGCGCGCTTGACGGCCTCAAATACGGCGAAAGCAACCTGCTGTCGGTGCGGGTGGACAACCGCGCCGCGATAGATAAGCGCATCGCCGGGGGAGACCGCTGGTATTCAGGAGCCGGCATATACAGGAACGCCTGGCTGCTGATAGACGAGCCTGTGCATATACGCCATGACGGTATCTTTGTCATCTCCACGCCTGTGATAACCGGCCCGGCGGGCGACGTGCCAGACGTTAAGGGTATTAGGGTCGGCTCCGCCGATACGAGAGTATGCGTCGAAACCGAGGGCGATACCGATGGCTGCGATGTGAAAATCGAAGTTATGCAGGCCGGCGAATGTGTGTACAATGAAATACAGACGGCCTCAGCGAATAACGAATTCCGCTTTGAACTGCCTAATCCCTACCTTTGGACGCAGCAAAAGCCTTTCCTCTACGAGCTCGCAGCTACGCTTATAAAGGAAGGCAAGCCCATCGACGGCCAGACGGTGCGCTTTGGCGTGCGCAGCGCGGTATTTGACGAAGAGGACGGCTTTATTTTGAACGGCGTCAAGACGAAGCTGTGGGGCGTAAACTTCCACCATGACGGCGCGGCGTTCGGCGCAGCGGTGCCCATAGAAATCTGGCGCAGGCGCTTTGAAAACGCGAAGAAGCTCGGAATAAACGCGATAAGGTGCTCTCACAATCCGCAGGCGGAGGAGTTTTACGACCTGTGCGACGAGATGGGCCTGCTCGTGATAGACGAATACTGCGACAAATGGCAGCACAGCGGCATGTATTTTGACTTGATCGATGACGAGGAACGCCTCGAGGAAATCGAGATAATGCTGCGCCGCGACCGCAACCATCCCTCGGTAATCCTTTGGAGCGTGGGCAACGAAATAGGCGTACAGTACAGCGAGTACTTCTATGAGACGCTCAAAAAGCTCTGCACGAGGGTGCGCGAGCTCGATCCCACGCGCGGCGTTTCGGCGGCGCTGATAGGTTTTGTGCTTAAGGGCTACAACGATATGACGCCGCTTGGCGTGAAGATGAAGGCGGTCAAACGCTACGCCGAAATAGTCGACGTATTCATGGGCAACTACATGGAGCAGCTCTATGAAAAGATGCGCGAGTGCGGCATGAGAAAGCCCATAATAGGCAGCGAGGTGCGCACTTACTATTACCACAGCGATGTCAGCATGAACACTACGGACGTGAGCCTCGTGTCGCCATACGCCATCGTCAAAAAGCATGACTGGGTATGCGGTGCCTTCGTCTGGGCAGGCTGCGACTATCTGGGCGAAACCGGAGGTTGGCCGTGCCGGGGCTGGACGGGCAATCTGTTCTATTCGACGGGCGAACCCAAGCTTCGCGCATGGTACTGCGGAGCACAGTTTACGAGCAAGCCTGTGCTCAGGCTCGCCGTCTACGATGAACAGGAGCCCT
>JAFPYA010000006.1 GCA_017412445.1 Clostridia bacterium | reverse complement strand
CATGCCGCTCTGAGAGCCGTCGTCAAGACGGGGCAGCATGGCTACGCCCAGCTCACGGCCGATGACGTTGCAGTACATGGGATAGTAGTTGCTCAGACGGAAGCTCATGGCGCTCTTGCCCTGAGCGATGTAGGTGTCCTCGGTGGTTATCCAGGCAATCTGCACCTCGGGGTCTACAAAGTAGCCGGCCTTGATGCCGTCCTGCACATCCTGAATGGCGGCGACGACCGCGTTTACAACGGCCTCATCCTCGGCCCAGGGCAGGGATTCGCCGTCAGCGGAGAAGAAATCGTAGCCGAAGGACCGCACCATGGCCTCGACGACCCAGCGGGCTTCCTCGATGAAAGGAATTTCGGTCTGAGCGCCGGTGGCCTCGTAGATGGTTTTGGCGTCGTCGATGAACTCGCTCCAGGTCCAATCCGCGGTGGGATAATCGACGCCGGCGGCATCAAACAGCTCCTGATTGTATACGACGGACACGGTGTTGGTGCCGGTGGTGAAGCCCGCCAGCATGTCGCCGACCTTGCCACCTGAGAGGCTGCTCTCCTCGATGTAGGTCAGGTCGATGATGCCGTCCTCAACGTAGGGAGTCAGGTCGATCAGCTTACCGTTTTCGGCGTAGTTGATGATGTCGGTGGTGGACATCTGGATTACGTCAGGCAGGTTGTTGCCTACGGACTGGGTGGCGAGGTTCTCAAAGTAGCTTCCCCAGCTGGTATACTCGTAGTTGATGGTGATGCCGTTGGCCTTGGCGTATTCGTCAAGAGCCGCGATGGTGGCGTTGTGACGCTCCTGGCCGCCCCACCAGGCCACGCGCAGTGTGAGCTGATCCTCGGCGAACGCAGAGCAGATGCCCAGCGCCAGCACCAGGCAAAGGGTGAGAGCCAATAACTTCTTCATAATTTGCCTCCTTAAATAAAATTGGGACATTAAAATTTTAGTCGTTATATGTGTGAATGTCAAGCAAATTTTATGAAGATTTAAGAATATGGCCGTTAACAGTAAAATACAAGTTGAATAATGTGCGCATACGCTGTGTTACGACGCCAAAAGTTGCATAAAAAGAACGCGGCGAGGGAGCTCGTCTCTCGCCGTGTTGATTAATAAAATGCTTATTTACAGCTTAATTTCTCGAAGCTTTTCGGCAATTTCGCGGCGCTTTTCGGCGTCTGCTCTCGACGTGCAGCTTCTGAAGGTCTCCACACAAAGCTCGTTCACAGGCTCGGTGGCGCTCGCATAAAGCTCAGGCAGCTCGGCCTTTATGAGGGACGCGGCCTCGGGGTTGTTCAGCAGGTCCATCATCAGGCTGTCAGCACTGAAGGGATGCAGATAGTCGCGCGTGGGCTGATAGCGCCATTGATACGTGCCGCTGCCAACGCTGAAGCGCGCGTTTTCAGCCTTGTCGGGAAGCACAACTTCCGCCGTGCAGCCCTCGGGAACAGCAGCGTTCACGCTCAGGCTGCCGTCATCCTCAATCTGCCATGAAAGCTCCCAGTCGCCCGAGACGGATTTATACTTTATGCGGCCAAACTTGAGCCTGCCGTCGGGATGGGGCGCGAGTACCGCCTTTTTCCAGCCGGGCGCTGCGTTTTTCAGGCCGATTATACGGCTGTAGATCGCCTCGCACACCGAGCCGTAGGCGTAGTGGTTCAGGCTGTTCATTCCGGTGCCGGTTATGTTGCCGTTTTCGTCCAGACTGTTCCAACGCTCCCATATGGTGGTTGCGCCGAGGTTCACGCAGTACAGCCAGCCCGGGAAGGTTTCGCGCAGAAGTATGCGGTAGGCCATGTCTCCCATGCCGTGGTCGAACAGCGTGGGCAGCATAAGCGGCGTGCCGGTGAAGCCGCTCTTTATGGAGTAGAAGTCGCGTTTGAAGCGGCGCCTGAGCCCCTCGAGCAGCTTCTTTTCGTCGGTAGCAAGGCCGAACCTGAGCGCCAGTATGTATGCAGTCTGAGTATCCACGGCCAGCCTGCCGGCGGGGGTCAGATATTCGTTCTGCAGCGCCTTGCGCACTTCCTCGCACAGCGAGGCGTACTTTTCCTCGTCCTCCTTATAGCCCAGCATGGCGGCGGCCTTCGCGGTGAGCCCCAGCGAATTCATATAGTAAATGCCCTGAATGAACGCGCTTTCCGTGCCTCCGAACACGCTCTGGGGCGTCATGCCGTCCTGCGCCACCCAGTCGCCGAAGGTGAAGGTGGTGTAGACCGTGTGGGTGAAGCCTTCCTTTTTGTCGAGGGCGATCAGGTACTCCACGTAGTCCTTCATCATCGGGAAGTTCTCTTTTAGCAGCTCCTCGTCGCCGTAAAAGCTGTACACGTTCCACGGCACTATGGTACCCGCGTCCGCCCAGACCGCGCCGCCGTGGGAATTGTCTATCTTGAGGCAGGGGGAATAGGGAGGCAAATCGCCGTGGCAATAGGTTAGCTGGTCGTACCTCATGTCGCACATGAACTTGCGGTAGAAGTCCTTGCAGTACATATTGTAGCACGCGGTGTTCACAAACACCTGCGTGTCGGCCGTCCAGCCCAGACGCTCGTCCCTCTGCGGACAGTCTGTGGGCACGTCCACGAAGTTGCTGAGCTGTCCCCAGAAGGTGTTGTGCATGAGCTGGTTTATGCCCTTGTGACCGGTTTCGGCGTCTATTGTCACAGGCAGATCGGAGGACAGCGCGAGCGTGGTAAAGTCGTCGGGATTGACCTTTTCAAGCCCCTCGACCTTTACGTACCTGAAGCCGTAGAAGGTGAAGAACGGCTCTATGGTGTTTTCCTCGCCGTCGGAGATGTAAG